>DAOOWN010000052.1:0-21254 GCA_035371305.1 Bacteroidales bacterium | reverse complement strand
ATACGATTTTAATTCATTTAACGACATTAAATGATAATTATTGTCAAAAACAAAAGCGCACCATCCGGGCGATTTTACAATGGCTTTGCAAAAGTGTGCCGTTCCACGTTGTGGTATGTAAGTTGCAAAATTCATATTGCTTGTAATGTTAATTAATTTATTTGTTTTTATTTACTATTACTTCTTGGTTACATAATAAAGTTTATATGTTTTTCCATTTTCTTCTTTTTCTAATCGCAGTTCATCGTTTTTTAATCGCAAAATTTTAAAAGTTGGAGCATTATAAAAGGGCTTCCCACATAAAAACATTACTGTCATAATAGTTAGGTATTTTTTTTTATTATCTAAATCCCAAATTCCCGTGTATGATGTAGCTTGTCCATTTTTTACTAATGTATAAGTGCATTTTCCTCTTTTTTTTATCTCCAAGTAGCTTTCTCTATCTTCTGGACATAATGTTTGTTCAATATTATTTATATACATCCGTTCTAATATCCATGTATTTATTAACCTTGATTGTTTTGTTGCTAAACTTATGGTTGGACCTTCTTCGTATTTTTTACATCCTATAATAAATATCATGTTTAAGATTATAACTATTATTTTTTTCATTTTCACATATATTTTAATTAATTATTATTTTTTTTGTGATAATTTCTTTTTCATCAATACATTGTATTATATATATCCCTTTTTTCAAATATGATAAATCTATTTTAATCTCTTCGCAGAAATTAGATTGTATTATATTTTTGCCAGCAATGTTATATATTAAAACTTTTATGTTCTTATGTTCTTTCCATTTTATAAAAACAAATTCACTTGTTGGATTTGGATATACTTTACACCTATCTTCATTATTTTCTTCAATATAATCTTTTTCGTTTTCATCTTTATCATTATTCTTAGATACTTTTGTTAATATACAATTTAATGGACAATTAATTATTTCTGCTATAAATTCACCTCCTTCGTTTACAATAAATCCATCATTTAAAATAATTTCATCATAGGCTCTATAAATAACATTTTCTGCATTTTCTATATGAGGAGGATCTTCTGTTGATGTTGTGATTATTCCTGCAATAGGATTGTAATATAATAATTGTTTCATTAATGAATGCTGATATTGTTCTTTTACAATAAGGTTCATATTACAACTATAACTTTCTGAAGGCTTTATATTTATTATTGCTTGTTGCCGTCTTTTATATAATAAAAGCGTATCTCCATCGTCATCAAACATATAATAAAAACCATCCCCTCCTCCTCCCCAACCCATATTAAAATGAAAAAAGTTGTTATCATCATAATCGTATCCATCGCAAATAAAGGCATGACCACCACACAATTCTAATCCTTCTCCAGTAAAAAATTCATTTTTACAACCAGAATAATAAACAGGTTGCCCATCATCTAATTGTTCTCTAATAATTTTTTTCCAATTATCTTGACTATAGTAAAATTTACGTTTAATATCAATACTTGAATGGTAACCATAAACTAATGGTAGTTTTTGTTTAACTTTTTGATCGCTTCCACTTGAAGAACAAGTATTAGCACTGCAATAATCAATATTTAATACTTTACCAATATCAGCAATAAGAGTTGCTGTTGCATTAACTTCTTCTAAAGACGAATTACCTGTGAGAGTTGCTGGCATATTGCACCAATCAAAGTATGATGGGTATCGCCAATATCGCATTATTTGTGCTACTGCAATACTCACACATCCTGCATAACATTTATGACAATTAGTACAACTAATCCCCATATCATTATCATTTATGTATTTATTATAAGGACAACCCTGATGCCATTTTGATTTTATTAAGTAAAAATATCCTTTAGTTGATTTATTGGTTAAATTAATTTCTTTTTGAAAAAAAGTAGAATCACCATTATGTTTATTTACATATCTAATAATATCTTTGTACATTTCTAACCAAAAATTTATTTCATCTTCTTTTTTATCATTGATATTAAATCTTCCTTCTGTTGTATATGCAAGGTATGGACCTGCAAGATAATTACTAGATATAAGTACTGAAGCTTCATTATCTACATATACTTCATAAAAAAAGGTTGTGTCATTTTCATTTTTTTCTTCAACTTTTACATGACTTGAATCTATAAATTTATTACCAGTTTTGTATTTCAAAAAATTAATTCCTAATTCTTTTGCATCTCCCATCTTAATTTTTTGACAAAAAATATCAAAATTTATCAAAATTATTATAAAAATAATTATATACTTCATGGCATTATTTTTACTGGTTTTGAATAGCACTCGTATTCTTTATTATTACTAAGTTTTATTTCACATTTTATTTGAATTTTTTTCATGCTATCTGGTGGTTCACCTAATTTAAAAACAATATCACCTACTGGTGGCATGTTATTAAATGCTTCAAAAAAATCTTTTATGGTATTAAAGCTGTATGAAATTGTCTCCCTTTTTTCATCTCCATAATAATAAATGATATTACTTATGATTTCATTTATAGTATCGCCAGTTGAATAAGCATTATTATAATCATTCAATGATATAAAATTTATAGAATTAAAACTATCAACAATAACTCCTATTGGCATGCACCAGTATCCCTTCCCATACTCTCCCTTGAAAATTAATTTCAAAGTCAGATCATCGTAATGTTGATAATTAATAGAATCCAATGCATTATCATTACAATTAAAATTACTAATCACAATAGGGACATCACATCCTTCATCTATTATTATTCTTTGACATGAGTAGCAAATAGACAAAGTGCACAACAAATTACTTATTAAGAATATTTTAGATTTCATAACTTTATTTTGTATTGTTGTTTTAAAATATTAATTTCATCTTGTAGTTTTATAACGTATAACGTTAGTTCTTCTATTTTTTGTAAAAGTAATTGATTCATTCTTGTAAGGTCAATATCGTTTTCTTCTATTTCTTTTTCTGTAGGAATACCGGGCAAGTGCTTATTGGCTTCGATATACGATTTTAATTCATTTAACGGCATAAGTTCGTAATTATTGCTAAAAACAAAATCGCACCAACCAGGCGACTTTACTACTACCTTGCAGAAATGAGCCGCACCACGTACATCGAGCAGGTAACTGTCGTCAGGAGAAATTGTGCCTATGCCAACACTGCCATTGTATTTTATAAACAATCGGGTTTTGGCAATAACTTCATTTTCATTTAGAATTGTATTGCTGCTTCCGCTCTGTGGTTTATTTGACACAAACAGTAAATTCCCGGAAATATCGCTTATAATAGCAGCACCACCATTGTTTGCACCATCGGTGCTAAATGTCCATTGACCATTATCGTTACGTTGAGCATTAAAACCTATGTAGTTTGATAAATAAAGTGGAGCATTGGAATAAGCTCCACCAAAGTTGATTTGAGTTATTCCGCTCCCTACCTGTACATTACCATTGTCTTTGAGCTGTATCCCTTTATCGTTTCCATTAGGGCTAAGCCAGTTAGCACCAATATTTATATTCTTCGTGGCAGTGTGGTTGCCAAGATTATCTTTTAATTGTGATGCCTGCGAAACCTTTATTGCTCCCTGTGCATCCGAAATAAGCACATCTTCATTGGTAATAACCGATTGTTGCGGAAGTTGCTCAAAACGTATGCTCCCATTAGTATGTAAATTTGCGGTCGGATTATCGATATTTATTCCTACATAACCCTGTTTTGTTATGGTCATAAGTTTTTTTGTTGTACCCTGGTCGTTTCGCATAAAGTTAAAAGCAGCAGGATTTTGCCAATTGTGTATCCAGAAGTTGAAATTGCCGGCAGGAATACCATTGGCATCTTCATCAACACTAATACCTCTACGCTCTGGAATGCGTCCGCGTGTTACAATTTCAAATCCGTTATTCTGTTCAAAAGTTTTTGTTCCATTAGTAGGATTTCCATATATTAATACATCGCCTTGGTTGCTTATCTTGATACCTTCGTTATCAGCATCGTTACTTATCCATTTGTCGTTCAACTTAATATTTTGGCTGGCGGTATGGTTGCCAAGATTGTCGCCTATCAAATTAGCTAAAGCTTGCTTTGCATTACCCTGTGCATCTAACAATAAAATTTTTTCGTTTGTATATGCAGTTATGTTCGGTAAATTTTCAATGCGTATTGTTCCGTTAGTGTGCAATTTTGCCGTTGGGTTTGTAGTTCCAATGCCTACGTTTCCGCTTGAATTTATGTTTACCACATCGGCATTGTTTACCCCCAGCGAAAGGCTCAATGCTCCTTGTTGTACAATGCGTGCGGAACCATTAGCCGCTAAACCTACTAGTAAACCATTAGTAGCTGAACTGCCGGTGCTTTGGTTGGTTATTTGAAGGCCGTAAGCCGTTGTAGCTGTGAGGCTTTTAATTTCTGTGCCTTCATTACCGTTTAGTTGAGGTATAGTGCCTATGGATTTATGTAAGTGTAATACGTTTTGCGGTGTTGATATCCCAACACCGGTGTTGCCTGTAGAGGTAACTACCAAACGTTCGTTTGTACCGGTTGCAAGAACCAAATTGTCGTTTTGAAAATTACTAATCATGGCTTTGTTGCCCATCATACCAATAAACATTCCTAAGGTTTGACTGCCCTGTGGAAAACCTGTGGTTTGGTTGGTTATGTTTATAAATGTGTTTACAGAATTGAATTCGTGCAAATGCAACGTGGTACGTGGTATGTAAGCTTCGCCACCCCAACCGGTTCCTATACCTATTTTATTATTATGATATAACCACCCATCACATGTAGTTGGCGATTCGCATTTTATTTTGTATTGAGCTGATATTTTTTGTGGCATAAACGCCATGCAACTAATTGTAATTAAGACAATTACCCCCCCCCATTTACTTTTCGGAGAGTTTTACTGATTCGATTTTGACAAACGTTGTACATTTTAAGATGAATTTTCTTTTTGCAAAGATAAAACGTTTTTTAATAAAAGTCAAAAAAAAATTATGTCATTCTATAAATAGCATTTCAAACAAAATAAAATCTATTTCTTTATTAACAAATATCCTGAAATAGAAACCGGTACCATTTTATTATCTTTGTTTGAAAACTCCAATCGCTCAAAAATAAATTCATATTTAAATATTGACCCCATGATGGACTTCTTCAATTCGTTCGATTTAAGCATTATTGAATTCGGATATTGTTTATTCGATTTCAATGTCTTTAAGTAGTTGTAATAGTCTGTCAAATTTAATACAGCATCTTTCTTATTGTTAATATAAATATTCAGATTATTATCAATTTTTGACAAAAATAAATCTAACCGTAAACTATCGTTTAATTGTAATGTTTGTTTATTCTCGACTGAATTATCGTAAGAATATACATTTAAAATACAAAAGTACAATGAACTATCGACCGATAAAGATGTTAAACGTTCTTGCGTGTAAAATTGTATATATGAATCATCCGAATTTTCGTAATAATATGGATTAAACGATAAACCGGCACTAGAAAATAAAGTTGACATTTTCTCATAAGTGATCCTAGGCAATGATTCATTAGAATTAAACAACGAATCTATGTTAAAACTAAAATAAGGTTTTAACGTACTTTCTCCATGTGTTTCTACCAAATATAATAAAATAGAGCTTATTTCAGCTTGAGTTTTTGCATCTATTGTTTTGTTTTTGGCATCAATTTTACCATTATTCAATAAATCATTTTTGACTAATATTCTTTCTAATCGTTTGATTTGTTGTGTTTTTGATATTCTGAAAACATTCCATGGTCCGCTTACTGAAAGGAAAGCCAATAAAAGGAACGATAATGGTATGACTCTTAAATCTTTTATTTTTTTTATAAATAAAAATGAAACGTTAAAAAGCATCCATATTCCAAATAAAATAGTAAAAAGTCGGTTCTCGGTCAATCCGTATTCCGAAATTCGTTTAGAAATAGCTAAAAAGTAAATAACCAGAAAAATAATTGTTAATAAAAAACTTACATAAACATATTTAAGTAAGAGCTTATTATCTTTATCGAATAATACCGGAAACGTTAGAATAACAATTAATAATTCTATAATCGAATAACCCAAGATTAAATCTACAGTCCAACCTGAAGGCCAAACGCCGGTAAAAATTATTTTCAATATATAAACGAATAAAATTGCTGCATATATAACATTTAACGGAACCAAAACATACAAGGCAAAAGTTCTAAGTTCTTTTGGATAATATTCTTTTTGAGCATGAAAAGTAAATTTACGTTGTAAACCTATTAACACCAACCAAGGAAAAATTAACAGATAAGAAAAAGAAGCAATATAGGCATACCATTTATAGCTAATATTTGCATCAAAAAGTAAATTAATGGTTACAAGAGCCAATGAAATACCTAAATGAAAAACAAAACTATAAAAAAGAGAAACAATAATTCGTTTAATAAAGTGCTTATTATAATACCAAAAAGGCATTTGCTGATGAAAGCCAATAAATGGTAAATAAAACATGGAAGCAAAAAAAGCCAAAAACAAGACAAAAGCCCTGATATAATGCTTAAAAAAAATGGTATGGACGGGCAAATTTATAAAGAAAAACAAAAGGAGCAGAAAACCGATTGAATTCATAATAATATTGAACCATCTGCGAGTTTCGACCCTTTCTAAATATAAATTAAACGAAATAAATAATGGAATTCCCAATAATCCGGTAAGCATAAGATGTTGCCAAATATTATTAAATTCGGCCTTATAAATAGTAATTACAGACGATAAAAAAGTCAATATTATTAAAATGCTTACAATTGGGAATCGCCAAAAGGTTTTGTCTATTTTCCTGGTTATATATGAAAAATCAAATGCTCTCATAATTATTTCATTTTTTTATATTGCTAAATTAATGCTTATTCTTATTATTTCAAAATATCTCTGATTATTTCAGAAGCTGCAAAAGCTCCAAAAATGGGTGGCATATAAGAAATGGTTCCAACAACCGATTTCTTATTTGGCACTCCCTCTAATGGGAAAACCAACGATTTTGGTACTTTTTCGGTAGAAAAAACAACTTTAAATCCGCTGTAAATACCTAACCTATGCAGTTTTTTTCGTAAAATAAAAGCTAACCTGCACTCGTACGATTTAGAAATATCGTCAATACGAACTTGTTGAGGATCAAATTTACCTCCACTTCCCATTGAGCTTATAATTTTCAGATTTAAATTAAGAGCATTATAAATAAGAAAAATTTTGGGCGATAAACTATCGATAGCATCGAGAATGTATGAATATTGAAATTCTTTTAACAATGATATAATATTATCGTCTTTCAAATAAATATTGCGTTTATGAATAACTACTTCAGGGTTTATGTCTTTTAATCGTTGTTCAACAGCATCGGTTTTGGCTATTCCCTCCGTACTCTTCAATGCACATGTTTGACGATTCCTATTCGACGGATTATACGTATCTGAATCGACTATGGTAAGGGTTCCTATTCCTGCCCGAACAAGTACTTCGGACGCAAAAGCCCCTACCCCGCCTAACCCAACTACTAATACATGAGCATTGTGCAATTTATTCACCCCATCAGCTCCTATCAATAAGCGGGTTCTACTTTGCCAATCACTTTCATTTAACATATGTAGTATTTTGGCTCAAAAATACAAAACAAAGCTATTACAACAAATCAAAAAAACAATGAATATTTTGCAGGTTCCCTCTGACCTTAAATAAATGAAGTTAATAATTTACAGAGAAATATTGGTAAATTTAATTTAAAAACTGTTAAAAAAATGACGTATAGTAAATTGTTAATAAAAATATTTGCATTTAACAAATTATTGATTTATTTTTGATAAATTTTTTGTCAAACCTATAAAATTTATTGCAATGCTAGTAAAAATTTCATTAAAAAACAGCGACAAGAAAGCCTTATTAGATGAAAAGGTTTTCAATGATTTGATCAATGATCAACATCTAAAACAAATTCAATTTTTTGAAAACTTACGTGAACATTCAAATGGTTATGTATTTTTTCAGAAAAACTGGAAACCCAGCGAAAAAGGGATGAAGTATGCAAATGAAACCATTTATTTGCATAAATTAATTGCAGAAAGATATATCAAAAAACCCAACAATAAAACTCGTTGGTTTGTTCGCTTTAAAAATTCTATCCCACACGATTGTCGTTTAGAAAATTTAGAATGGAGCACATTCTCGCTCTTAGTTCGCAACACTAAAAAAATCAAAAATTCAACCGGTTACAGAGGTGTTGTTAAACAAGGGAAAAAATACTATGCTTACATCTATTTAAACAGAAAAGGCGTTTCATTAGGTTCCTATTTAACACCCGAAGAAGCAGCCTATGCATACAATCAAAAGTCAATTGAATTGTTTGGCGAAACCAATTCATTAAATAAACTTCCAGCAGATTTTCTAAAAAAAATGGAAGCTGCCAAAAATAAAAAGAAATAATTTGAATAATAATAACAAAAAAGAGGTTGCCTCAAAAGGGCAGCCTCTTTTTATTTTATTAAGTAAATTTTAAATGTTTACCTACGTCTTTTATGTCCACCACTTTGTCCCATCCAAAAACCCAATTTAAAATCAAAAACCTCTGCATGACCTAACGAAAATTGCACATTTTCGTATTTAACCGAAATATCAGTATTACCGAATCTAACTCCCGCTCCTAATGCAAAAGCAAAATTGGTTGTTGAAACTTTAATTTGTATAATTCCATTTGTCTTGCTCTCTTGATGAACAAAACCTAAATTAGCTAAAGGATAAAAACCTTCTGTTTCGCCACTTACATAATACCTTGCTTCTGCCATAAAAGGAATACGAATTGAGGTAAGACCAGAACCTGTATAAAATTGTAAACCTAATAAACCACCGGCACAGAATCCATTATCAATCTCTTTCGATAAAACTCCGGAAACACCTATAAACGGAGACCCCTCAAACTTAGTGTTCGTAACAACATCAACATTTGCTGAAAACTGCGAAAACGAATTGACAAATATGCCAATAAAACCTGCTAATAATAAAACTTTTCTCATAATAAATTAATTTTTAAGTTAAGCTTCTTCAAATTTCCGCCATTTTTTTTTTTTTTTTAAATTTTCAGAAAAAAAGATATTAACAAATTGGGAATATTTATTAACAACATGAAGATGTGTTTTATTCCATCTCAATCAGCACATATTATGAATGTCTATATAAAAGTCATTCAATATCTCTCATACTAAGCCCAATTCGACGAAGATTTTCATCAATATCAATTATTTTGACTTTTACATGCTGATGAATGTGCAGTTTTTCTGATGGGCTTTTAATGAACTCGTTTGTAATATTTGAAATATGTACTAAACCATTTTCTTTAATGCCAATATTTACAAAAGCTCCAAAGTTAGTAATATTGGTAACAATACCATGCAAAATCATTCCAATTTTAATATCATCAAAATTCTTAACAGATGGGTCAAATTGCAGTACTTTAACTTTAAAACGCAGGTCGTATCCGAGATGCTCTAAATCGTAAATAATATCTTTCAGACTTTCTTCGCCGGTTTGTTCTGTGATATATTTTTTTATATTAATTTTAGCTAAAAGTTCTTTATTTCCAATCAAATCGTTTATTTCGCAATTTAAATCGTTGGCAATTTGTTTTACAACAGAATATTTCTCGGGATGAATGCCGGTATTATCCAATGGATTATCGCCATGCTGAATTCTTAAAAAACCCGCTGCCAATTGAAATGCTTTTTCGCCAAAACGTGGAACTTTGAACAAGTCTTTCAGATTATTAAATCTTCCGTTTTTATTTCTATACTCAACAATGGTGTGTGCCATTTTCTCGCCTATGCCCGAAACATAACGAAGCAAATACTCTGAACAGCTGTTAAGTTGAACTCCAACCTTATTTACGCATTCAATAACCGTCTCCTCGAGCGACGTTTTCAATAATTTTTGATCAACATCATGCTGATATTGCCCAACTCCGATAGCTTTTGCATCAATTTTCACCAGTTCTGCCAACGGATCCTGCAACCGGCGAGCAATAGAGACAGCTCCCCTTACTGTTAAATCGTATTGAGGAAATTCTTTGCGAGCAATATCGGATGCACTGTAAATCGAAGCTCCTGCTTCGCTGACAACAAAAATTTTAATCGTTTTGGCAAACGACATTTTCGACAAAAAAGCTTCCGTTTCGCGGCTTGCGGTTCCATCACCAATGGCAATATAATCAATTTTATATGCACTTACCAACGAAGCTATTTTTTTTTCTGCCATTTTAATATCATTTTGCGGAGGATGAGGATAAATGGTCTCGTTATGTAGCAAATTTCCTTGTTCGTCCACACAAACCACTTTACAACCGGTTCTAAAGCCCGGATCGATTCCCATTACCCTCTTTTCGCCAATGGGAGGTGCTAATAATAATTGCTTTAAATTTGCGGCAAAAACCTTAATGGCTTCTTTATCAGCAATTTGTTTTGAAAGCGTAGCAAATTCATTTTCAATAGAAGCCAATATGTGCTTTTGATATGCTTCTTTTACACAATTCGAAACTATTTCGCTGCACTCACTTTTTGTTTTAACAAAAATACGCTCTATTTTCTCAATTGCCAATTGGTTATCAATTTTAATAGAAACCCTTAAAAAACCTTCATTTTCTCCCCTACGCATTGCTAAAATTCGATGCGATGGACATCGACTTAGACGTTCTTTAAAATCAAAATAATTTTTATATTTTTCTGCTTCTTCAACTTTTGTTTTAATTACTCTTGATTCTATTTCTGCATGTTTTGCAAACTGCTGACGAACAACATCGCGTGCATATATGTTTTCAGAAATCCATTCAATTATAATATCTTTTGCACCTTGAATTGCTTTTTCTTCGCTTTCTACTTTATCGTTAATAAAAGCAGAAAGGTTAGGCAATGATTTACTTTTCTGCTCAAATATATATATTGCTAAAGGCTCTAATCCGTTTTCTTTTGCGACCAAAGCTTTGTTCCGTTTTTTGGGTTTAAAAGGCAAGTACAAGTCTTCTAAATGATTTATATCGTAACAGTTTTGAATTTCATCTTTTAATTCATCATTTAGAAAACCTTGTTGTTCTATTGAATTTAAAATAAATGCTCTTCGCTCTTCAAATTCATTGATGAAAGTATATTTTTGATTTAATTGCGAAACCAAAACTTCATCTAAATTTCCGGTCATTTCTTTCCTGTACCTCGAAATAAAAGGGATCGTTGCAGATTCAGAAAGCAGTTTAAATGTATTTTCAACCTGCCATTCTTTCATTCCCAACTCATTCGCTGTTAATAAAATCCACTTTTTGTTCATAAATCAATACGTAATTTTACCAATTAAATTTGGCACGAAAGTAAGTTTTTTTTACTTTTACATCGTCAAAATACACTATGAATATAGTAAAAAAAATATTTCTTTTATCCTTACTTGCAATTATAGCATCTGATATTCAAGCTATTGTACCTATTTCTAGTGATAGTTCTACGTTACTTTCTAATTCATTTAACATACCGAAGCGATCAAAATTTAAAAAGCAACGTTACAGCACCTATACTTTATTTGGCGAAGCAGGCATGACGTATGGATATTATACAGGTCCACGTTACTCCTTCAACTTCGACGGCATATTGCAGGCAACAGATTTATCGGCTCTATCTATTCGACTTGGTATTGGCTACACAAAAGCCACCAACGACTCAACCGTTATGGGGCAGGAAATATTTTTTCCGATTGCCATTCATGTGTTTTTTGGTGAGAAAAACGATTTTGATATGGCCGGAGGAATCTATTATTATGAAAATCGACAAGAATTTACTCCTTATTTATACATTGGTTTCAGGCACCAAAACCCTAAAGGCGGATTTACATATCGTGTAGGGGCCGATATTCATTTAGAACGGGTTTACGACTTAAAAGGCAGAAATCTTCAAAAAACAGCCGTTTATGGACCATTAATAGGTTTGGGATGGTCATTTTAAACGCACATCCATATTTTCATTTTTGATATACCAACAAGTTGAATCGCAAACAGAACGCGAATATTTTTTGAAAAACACACCGTCTATAGCATAAATTGTTTTCCCATTTTGCTGGTATTTTGCTTTTGTATAATAATATTTATTAAGAGGTAAATAAACCGATGTTGATGACTCAGTCAAGGTATCGGTATAAACCAAATGAGAAGTATCGTTGAACTTACCCTCGTATATCCAAATTGGAATCTGCTTATTTTGATTATTCAGGCTAACTTCTATATTCATTTCCCATTCGTAAGGTTCTTGCGTATTACAATCATAGGTATAGTTTTCGCAATCGGTTGCTTTATCGTTGCAGGAATACAACAATGCCGTTAGAATTATATTAGCTATCAATATTCTCATTGCCAATTTATTTTTTTATAGGGCATATAAATCTTTCCCATAGGAATATTAAACAATGCAGAAAGCTTAAAATGAATGGGTGAAGCTTCTATATTTTTAAATTTAAAATATTCACCGGAAAATGCCCACGAAAAAGATTTCCCTTTAAGCATTAGCTCAACAGAAGGAGCAAAAAATCCATATGCATCGGGGCGTTGGCTTACTCCTCTGTATTTACCGTATGTAAGGTAAGCATTACCGCCCATATTTAAATACAAATTCCGTTTTGGAGAAGTATATAATAAAGCTCTTTTTTGAAGATATATGCCCCACAACGTTCTTCGTTCCCAAAACTGATAAATCAGATCATTACCATAGTCGATGAATATTCTGTTGCTCCATAAACGTGTTTGAAAGTTGATACCCAAATTAAAACCATAATGCGATTCAAAAAGTCCAAATGTCAATCCCCAAAGCATATCCTGGTTATTAAAAGAAACAGAATAACCAAAATGTAAGCATTGGAGAACCGGCTTCCAATATGATTTAAAACCATTTTGCTTAAATACTTTAGCTTGCTTTCTATCGCCTAAAAAATAAGATAACCTGATTAAATTATTACCCGAAGTTTTTACAAAATCTTTCTTTTTCAAAGCCCAATCAAGCATTATATTACTTTTGGAAATTAAGGCATATTCCATTAATCCATATCCATTATTACTTACATCGTTTATATTTGCTCCGATTCGCAATAAATATCCGGCCATAGACGTATCGCCAATTTGCACAGCCAATAAAAATGGAGTAAGCCCGTCATTGTCGGGGAATTTTATTAACGTCTCACTCCAGTCAAAATAAGGCAATAAATCATATCGCTTATAAAATATTAATCCCATCATTACGGTATTACCTTCATCGTCAATAGCGGTAGGTTTTGCACCGTATTTTAATAACAATGAAACGACCGAAGTGTCGGCATACTTTGTAGCATAGTGCAAAACCGAAATTTTATTTTTAATAACTTTATCAACGTTTGCACCTTTCTTTAGCAATAATTCAACGATTGCAGGTTGATTGTATGCAATAGCCATGAACATTGGAGGTAAGGAGTAAGAAGTTTCATAATTAACGTCTGCACCATTTAATAGCAATGCCTTAACTGAATTGTACTGACCGCTTTGAATGGCATAATTTAAAGCACAAACCCCATCGGATGAAACAGCATTGGGGTCGGCTCCGGCATTTAACCAAAAAATGACAGAATCAACCTTAGCTTCGTATACCGCAACTAGTAATTTATAATTTAAATCATTATTAGATAATGAATCTTGTTGACAAAAAGCACTTTTCGTGAATGTTAAACTTGTAAATATAATGAGCAACCGAATAGATTTCATTCTGCTAAAGTAAAACAAATTATTGAATTATTTTTATTTCTGTACGCCTGTTCAGTGCACGTCCTTCTTCACTATCATTATTGGCAATAGGTTTAGTACTTGCATAACCTGCATACGTCATTCTTGAGCTTGAAATGCCTTTAGCAACCAAATAATCGAAAATAGCCTTAGCTCGTTTTTCGGAAAGTACCTTATTATGGTTTTCGTTGCCTTTATTATCGGTATGCCCACTGATTTCAATTTTTATTTTACTGTTTACTGTCATAAAACGCACTACTTTTTCGAGCTCAGCAAAAGAATTACTTTTAAGCTTAAATGAATCGGTAGCAAAAAAAACATTAGGTAGTACAATGGAGGCACCGTTAACAGCAGGCAACATTTCAATATCCTTGATTTTCACATTAATATCTTGATTATTAACTAAGTTTATATTTTCTGAATGAAACAGATAACCATCGCTTGAAATAAAAAGTCCGTATTCTTTGCCTTTGGGTAAACATAATAAAAATTCGCCATCAACGGAATCCGCATCAGTAGAAATTATAACTTGATTTTTTGTTAAATCAATTATCTCACAATGTGCATTGATGGACTTATGACTTACTTTGTCAAAAATTTTCCCTTTAACATATGTAACATCGTCAGCTTGAAATTTTTTTGGCAAATCGAAGGCATAAATATCATTCAGTCCAAATCCTCCCTGTCGTGATGAAGTGATGTATGCTTTTTTGCCCGATGCTGCTACCACTAGTCCAATTTCGTCTTTAGTGGTATTAATAGGATAACCTAAATTTATTGGTTTAGACCATTTACCATCGCTATTGCGTTTGGACATAAAAATGTCATAGCCCCCTACTCCAAAATGTCCGTTTGAGCAAAAATACAATGTATGTCCATCTGGATGTATAAATGGAGAAACTTCGGACATAGCGGTATTTATGGTGGTATCTAATAAAACAGGAGTTCCCCAACTGCCATTTTCTTTGCGATAGCTGACATAAATATCTGAATTTCCTATTCCCGAAGCTCTTTCGCTGACAAAATACAGTTCTTTTCCATCGGCCGAAATACTGGGTTGTGATTCCCAGTCCATTGAATTTATCTCCTTTAAATTTTTTGCTTTTGTCCACCCTTGAGCAGTTTTTTGCGAAAAGTATAAATCGCATTGTCCTTTACCATCCGGACGATTACATGCTGTAAAAACCATGTATTTGCCATCGCCTGTAATGGTTTGAGCTCCCTCGTTCATTTTTGTATTTACATCTCCGGGAAGAGGAACAGCGGTTGCCCATTCACCATTAGAAAAATAACTAATATAAAAATCTTCTTGGGTTTTCTCGGATTCGGGTGGCGCACTTTTATATAAAGGAACTCTTCTGGTAAAAACAATGGTCGCTTCGTCAGGAGAAATATAGGGATAATAATCATTGCAAACCGAATTAACTCCTTCGCCCAAATTAACCGGATTGAAATCAACGGGATTGTTAATAAGCGAAAGCGAATATTCGCAACGTTTTATTTGTTCGTTAACTCTATTTGTTATATTGCTCTTCGGAACTTTAGATAAAAAAAGTCGATACGACTCCAACGCCTCATTAACTAAACCCATATAAAACTGAAAATTGGCTAACTGGTAATATGTTTCGGGATATTTTTTACCACAAAACTTTGAACATTGTTGGTAGTATATAATGAGTGAATCATAATATTCAAACGTAAGAAAATACTCACCCAATAATTTATATGCTTTAAAATACGATGAATCGTCTTCAAGAATTAAATCAATATATTTACGAGCATGCGAGTAGTCACCATTTTTAAAACACAATTCTGCATAATCGTATGTTTTGTCTAAATATTTATGGTTTTGTGCATACGAAAATAAATTCGATAATACAGTAATAATATATAAAGTAAAAATAATTTTTCTCATGGCATAAAGGTAAACATTCTACAAAAAACGAACAAAATATCCATAAAATTATAAATCTGAAAATAATTTTGTAGCTTAGTGCAAAAATATAATAAAGGCTATACACATACATAATGTTGATAATTAATTACATGAAAATTTATTTAGGTATCTTTTTATTCTTATTCCATATAAATTTAGTTGGACAAGACAAAGAATTTGCTTCACGAATTATTTCAGATTTAACCTCTAAAACATACAAAGGAAGAGGTTACACTCACAATGGAATTAATAAATCTCAACAATATATCGTCAACACATTGAAATCAGTTGGAGTAAAACAAATTATTCAACAACCTTTAAAAATGCCCGTTTCTGTTATCAAAAAAGCCAATGTTAAATTTGATAACATCGAAGCAGAATTAGGAAAAAACATCATTATTTATCCCAATAGTTGTTCTATAAACGGGAACTATCAAATTTATAAGCTTACAAAAAATAATTTACCTTCAATTTTATCTAATGATTATGCTGACAAATTTGTACTGTTTGACACTTCCATTAGTAACAACAACGATTATTCAAAAGAAATACGACTATTGACACAAAACAACAACATAAAAGCCAGAGGTTTCATCGTTTGCAAGTCAAAAAAAATTATGCAAGTACAAGCCCACGAAACAAAATCTTGGGTTATAATGGAAATGGATACTACATTTATTAATGCTAAGAACATTACAATCAATCTAAGAACCAAACACATAGAACAATATAAAACGGCTAACATCATAGCATTAATAAAAGGCGAAACCGATAGTATAATTGCTTTTAGCGCTCACTACGACCATTTGGGCGAATTAGGCAATATTTATTTTCCCGGCGCAAATGATAACGCGAGCGGCGTTTCTATGACAATAGATATTGCCAGAGAATTTGCACTTCAAAAAAACAAATACACCATTGCTTTGATGTTTTTTACAGGCGAAGAAGTTGGATTGGTAGGCTCCGAATACTTTGTTAATCATCCCCTATTTAATTTAAATTCCATTAAATACCTTTTCAATTTAGATGTAATAGGAAGCGGTGAAAAAGGCATAACCGTTGTTAATGGCGAAGAATATAAAGAATTAATGCAGCAACTCCAAAAAATAAATATTGATAACCATTTACAACTCGATATTCAAGCAAGAGGAACATCAAACAATAGCGATCATGCCCCCTTTTATAAAAAAGGAACAAAAGCCGTCTTTATTTATGCAAAAGGGAAAACAGGACCATACCACCACCCTGAAGATAATTTAGCCAATTTAAGTATGGAAAAATACGAATCAATTGTTAAACTGTTAATTTTATATACCAAGCAATGAAAAAAGTATTTGTTTTATTGAGCTTCGTGTGCATTTTTCAATTTTTAACTGCACAAAACGAAAGTCGAATGTTGCGTTTTCCAACTATACATGGCGACAAAATTGTATTTTCTTATGCCGGCGACTTATATTCAGTAAGCTCAAATGGTGGTACAGCACATAAACTTACCAATTACAGCGGTTACGAAACATTTCCTCACTTTTCGCCCGATGGAAAATACATTGCCTTTACCGGGCAATATGACGGAAACACAGAAGTTTATATCATACCTGCCGAAGGAGGTGAACCCAAACGCTTAACATATACAGCAACACTCAATCGTGACGATGTTGCCGACCGGATGGGACCAAACAACATTGTTACATCGTGGACCCCCGATGGGAAAAAAATAATTTTTCGCTCACGCAAAGCTTCATGGAACGATTTTGTAGGGCAATTATATTCTATCTCTATTGATGGCGGATTACCGGAACAACTGCCTCTTTCTAGCGGAGGATTCAATTCATTCTCCAGCGATGGAAAAAAACTGGCATTTAACAGAGTGATGAGAGAATTTAGAACATGGAAATATTACAAAGGAGGCATGGCAGATGATATTAGAATATTTGATTTTAATACGAAGTCCATTGAAAATATTACCCAAAACCCGGCTCAAGATATATTCCCGATGTGGTATGAAAATGAAATTTATTTCATATCAAACCGCGACAGAATAATGAACTTATTTGTATATAACACCACTACAAAGGAAATAAAGAAAGTTACTCAATTTGAAGATTACGATATAAAATTCCCTTCAATAGGTAATGATAAAATTGTTTTCGAGCAAGCTGGATATATTCATATTTTTGACATTAAAACGCAACAAACCAAAAAAATAAACATTCAAATTGCAGACGACCATTTATACTCATTAAATAAATGGGTAGATGCTTCAAAATATATAAACGACTATGATATTGCTCCCGATGGCAGTCGTCTTGCATTTGCCGCGCGTGGCGATATTTGGACAATTCCGTCTAAATATGGCATATGTATGAACCTTACCAACAGTTCCAAATCGCACGAACGCGAAGTGTGCTACTCACCCGATGGGAAATATGTTGCTTATCTTTCAGACATCTCCGGTGAATATGAAATTTATATCCAAGAAACAAATTCGAATAAACAGCCTGTTCAACTTACGCATGGAAGCGATAATTACATATTCACACTTTTATGGTCGCCCGATAGCAAAAAAATATTGTTCAACGATAAAAAATTCAATTTGAAGTTTATTGATATTACTACCAAACAAATCACGCTGGTTACTCAAAGCAAAACGTGGGAAATTACTGATTTTGTTTGGTCGCCCGACAGTAAGTGGATTGCATACGTTGACAGAACTTTGCAAAACACAATGAGCCAAATTTTTATTTATAATATAACCAATAAAATAATTTCTTCTGTTACTAGTCAATGGTATTCGAGTGCTAACCCTGCTTTTAGTAAAGATGGCAAATATTTATACTTCACTTCTGACAGAGATTTTAACCCAACATACAGCAATACAGAATGGAATCATTCTTATAGTGATATGTCAAAAATATACTTTGTTACCCTACAAAAAGAAACACCCAATCCGCTAGCTCCTCAAAATAAGGAAATCAATCCCTCTGAACAAGACAGCACTGCTAAGAAAAATGCCAAAGCCAATGCAGCTATTCGAATTGACTTCGATAATATTTACAATAGAGTAGTAGCATTGCCCATCGAAGCCGGAAATTACTGGAACTTGCTTTGTGCAGATAATAATCTTTACTATAATTTCACTTCAGAAAGTTCGCCCAACGTAGCATTAAAAATGTTTAGTTTATCCAACAAGAAAGAAACAAAACTGGGCGATTTTGGAACATTTAAAATTTCGGCAAACGAAAAGTACATGTCTGTAAGAAAAAGCAATAATTATTACATTATTGAATTGCCCAAAAACGAAATAAACCTAAACGAACCGGTATCGTTAAAAGAGATGAAAGCTTATGTTAATCTGAAAGATGAATGGATGCAAATTTATAATGAAGCTTGGCGTCAAATGCGTGATTTCTTTTACGACCCCAATATGCATGGTGTTGACTGGAAAAAAATTTATGAAAAATACAAACCTATGGCTGAAGCTTGCCCCCATCGAAACGATTTGACTTATGTAATTGGCGAAATGATAGGTGAACTTAACATTGGTCATGCTTATGTTGGTGGTGGCGACCAAAATGCACCCGAACGTATTAAATTAGGTTTATTAGGTGCTCAAATTTCGAGACATCCATCCGGATATTTTAAAATTGATAAAATTTTAAAAGGCGAAAATTGGAACCCTGCTTTACGTTCTCCGCTTACTGAGGTTGGAGTTAATGTCATCGAAGGCGATTTTATTATTGCCATTAATAATCAATCAGTAAAGAATGTAAACGATATTTATAAATTGCTTACCAATAAAGCAACTGTTCCGGTAGAATTGACCATTTCATCGAAACCCGATGAACTTAATACTCGGAAAGTGGTAGTAACTCCTATTGATGATGAAAACCCTCTATATTATTTCGATTGGGTTCAGGATAATATAAAAAAAGTTAGCGATGCAACCAATGGCGAAGTGGGATATGTTCATATACCCGATATGGGAGTTGAAGGACTTAATGAATTTGTGAAATATTTTTATCCACAACTCAATAAAAAAGCATTAATTGTTGACGACAGAGGCAATGGAGGCGGAAATGTATCTCCCATGATTGCCGAACGCCTGAAACGACAAATTGCTTTTATGGGTATGGCACGCAATCAAATAGAAGGGGAACCCACACCCAATCAAATGATACTGGGGCCTAAAGTGTTACTTATTAATCAGTATTCTGCTTCAGACGGTGATCTATTCCCTTATCAATTCAAAAAATATGGAATTGGAAAAGTTATTGGAGTAAGAACATGGGGCGGAGTTGTTGGAATTAGAGGCTCACTTCCCTTTATCGATGGTGGTTATTTAATGAAACCCGAATTCGGACATTATGCTGCTGATGGTAAATCGTGGATTATAGAGGGATATGGAGTTGATCCCGACATTGAAATTGATAATGACCCATACAAAGAATTTATGGGCGAAGATCAACAACTCAACAAAGCAATTGAAGTGATTTTGGATGAATTAAAAAAGAATCCGGTTGAAAAACCTGCCATACCGCCATTCCCCGATAAAACGAAATAAAAATCAGAGTGGCTGCCTCGTTATTGAGACAGCCACTTTTTTTATTACACCTCTTCTGCTTCAATAATACTCTCAAATATTATGCTTCCGTTTCGCACATCGATATAAATACCGTTTTGAGCATTCATTTTCCCTTCAAGTATTGCTTTTGAAAGTTCATTTACCAACTCTCGCTGAATCAAACGTTTAATTGGACGTGCTCCCAACTGTATCTCAAATCCCTTGTCTGCAATCCATTCTACTAATTTTGATGAATAATCCATTTTAATGCCATTTTTCATTAACATTTGTTTCAAATTCATCAATTGCAATTGAACTATTTTCATAATATCATCATCCATCAAAGGCGAGAACATAATAATTTCATCAACTCTATTTAAAAATTCAGGACGAATCGTTTGACGCAGCAACTGTAAAACTTTTTCTTTGGTCCGTTCTAAAATATCTTCTTTATTCGTTGATTTTAATTGCTCAAATTCATCATAAATAATATGCGAACCTATGTTAGAAGTCATAATGATGATGGTGTTTTTAAAATTAACCACCCTACCTTTATTGTCGGTCAAACGCCCATCATCGAGCACTTGCAATAACAGATTAAATACATCGGGATGTGCTTTTTCAATCTCATCGAGAAGTATTACCGAATAGGGTTTTCTACGAACAGCTTCGGTCAATTGTCCACCTTCATCATAACCGACATATCCCGGAGGTGCACCAATCAGTCGCGAAACAGAATGACGCTCCTGGTACTCACTCATATCTATTCGAGTCATTAGGTTTTCGTCATTAAACAAGAATTCTGCAAGAGACTTTGCCAATTCTGTTTTACCCACTCCGGTGGTACCTAAGAAGATAAAAGAACCTATGGGTTTCTTAGCATCCTGTAAACCTGCTCTACTTCTGCGAACAGCATCCGATACAGCTCTAATAGCTTCATCTTGCCCAATAACACGTTTATGAAGC
>DAOOWN010000051.1:0-21484 GCA_035371305.1 Bacteroidales bacterium | reverse complement strand
AAATATTTAGTAAATTTACAGCATGAAAAGTTGCACTTATAACTTGAATCTACCAGTTGATATTTTTGATAATTAGAATATTTAGCTAAATTTGTAAAAAAAATACATAATGGAAAAGAATTACTGGGCTATTATTTTGGGAGGTTCAAGCGGAATGGGACTGGCTTCGGCAAAAATGCTTGCTCAAAAGGGATATCATTTATTTTTAGTTCATCGGGATGGTCGAATCGGCACAAAATCTTTCATAGATGATATTGAAAAATGGAAACCGGTAGGAATACAAATTATTACATTAAATGCCAATGCCAATACATTAGATGGGAAAGAACAAATAAAGCAATCGTTAAATCAATTACCAAAAAACTCTGTTAAAGTATTTTTACATTCTGTCGCCGATGGTCATATTAAACCGCTTTTTGGCGAAAATAATTCGATGAACGAAGAAGATTTACTATACACCATTCAATCTATGGGCATTAGCTTTGCTACATGGACACAATGGTTATTTAATGAGCATTTGCTCGCACCGGGTGCTCAAATTTTAGGTTTTACCAGCGATGGCAGTCACAAAGTTATTCCGCATTATGCAGCTGTTGGTGCAGCTAAAGCTGTGCTTGAAACCTTGTGTCGTTATATGGCAGTAGAATTGGCACCCCACGATATTTCGGTTAATTTACTATGTCCGGGCGTAGTTAACACAAAAGCTATTCGAGTTTTTCCAAATGCGAATGAATTTATTGAAAAAGTAAGCAAAAAAAATCCACATCAACGCTTAACTACTCCCGATGATGTAGCACAGTTAATTATGGCCATAATCGATGCAAACACTTCATGGTTAACCGGCGAAATAATCCATATTGATGGAGGAGAACAACATGTCTTCTAACGATTTATACAAAAAATTATTAGCTCGTCTTCCTTATGCAGAACCATTTTTATTTATTGACACTATTCTTGAAATAGACGAAAAAAAATTGGTCGCATCGTATTACTTTGACGAAAAAGCTTTCTTTTATCAGGGGCATTTCATACATAAACCCATTACTCCGGGTGCAATAATGCTTGAATGTATGGGGCAAGTCGGCTGTGTTTTGCATGGTATCTATTTACTTGGTTTGCATGAAAACAACCATCGCTTTGATCCGGTTTTAGGACTTATGGAAGGAAATTTTTTTGAGCCACTATACCCAAATTCGTTGGTAACCATTGAAGCTGAACTGCAATATTTAAGAAACAATTACATTTCATCTTTAGCTCATTTATATGATTCAAATCAACAACTTATAGCAATGTCCAGAATTCAATGTAATTTTATAATTTATGACAAATAGAAGAGTGGTTGTAACGGGAATTGGAGTATTGTCTCCCATTGGAAATGATATTAATACCTTTAACCAATCGCTGCTAAAGGGGAAAAATGGAATACAAAAAATAGCACAACTTCAAGAGCTAGGTTTTGGTTGTCAAGTTGGGGGGCTGGTTTCGCTCGAAGAAGCTCCTTTTTTCCCTTATATTGAACAATTTTTACTCTCCGATGCCAGCAAAGTTGTTAAATATGCTGTTTGTGCCGGACTTGAGGCATGGAAAAACGCTCAACTTGAGATACCTGAGAGTTTTGATAATAAACCCGACTATGAAACGGGCATTGTTATAGGCAGTGCTATTGGAACCATTGATATGTACGAACATAAAATATTGCCAAATGTTCATAATAAAACGATACGACGATTACGAAGTACTACTGTAGAACATAGCATGTTAAGTGCTCCTTCGGCTAATTTAGCAGGTATATTGGGGCTGGCAAATTGGATAGGGTTTAATTCATCTGCATGCTCTACAGGAACCGAATCAATAATACTAGCATACCAACACATTAAAAATGGTATGGCAAAACGGATGTTAGCCGGGGGTGTTGATATTTTTAGTCCTTCCGGATGGGCAGGATTCGATGCCATGAGGGTTACCACGCGCGAACACAACGATAACCCATCCAAAGCAAGCCGCCCAATGAGTGCTACAGCTTCGGGTTTTGTTCCGGCCGAAGGTTGCGGAATGTTAGTTCTCGAAGAGTATGAAGAAGCGATGAAACGCAATGCTCCAATTTATGCAGAAATTGTTGGTGCCCACTTAAACAGCGGCGGACAACGGAATGGCGGAACCATTACAGCACCCGGCGCTGAAGGGGTTGTTCGTTGCATACAAACAGCGTTGGGCGAAGCCGGTATTTTAGGACAACAAGTTGACCTTATTGCCGGACATCTTAGTTCTACTATGGCCGATGTGCTTGAAGTTCAAAATTGGTCGGTTGCTTTAAACAGAAAAAATAAGGATTTTCCCTATATAAATTCATTGAAATCAATTACCGGGCATTGTATCGGTGCCACCGGAGCAATTGAAAGCATTGCTGCCGTATTACAATTACAACATCAATATGTTCATGCCAGTAGAAATTGCAAAGATTTACATCCGGAAATAGAAAATCTTTTAAACCCGGGAAAAATTTCGCACGAAACAAAAAATAATGTATCTTTGAACTATGTTGCAAAATCGAGTTTTGGTTTTGGCGACACCAATGCCGTATTAATCTTAAAACGATATAACTATGAATGAAGCATTAAAAAATGACATTCTTGAGATTTTGAAAAAATATGCCATTAACAAAAAAATCTTCGAGAATTTGCCTGAAAATCCGCATATCACAAATGATTTGAAAATCAATTCAGCACGATTAATTGACATTGTTATTGATATGGAAGAAAAATTTAATATCGAAATCGAAAACGAATCGTTGAAAAAATTGATTTATTTAAATGATATTGTACAACTAATTGAAGCCAAAATAAAAATGGTTTAATGCTTAAACTTATTAAATATTATAAACGTTTTGGGTTAACGTTTTTATTTCGTTTCTACTTATTTCATTTTAAACATTTTTTAGGCTTCTCCGCTTTAAAATATATTTTTATATCTACATGGCATGAGTGTAATGCAAACTGCAAACATTGCTACGAGAAATTTGACAGGAAAACAAATTCAAGTTTAACCACCGAACAAGTTAAAGATATCATTAACCAATTTTATAAGCTAAATGGAATTTTAATCTATTTTTGCAGTGGAGAGTTTTTATTGCGTCCTGATGCACTTGAACTTATTTCATATGCCCGAAAAAAAAACATTCTGGTTAGCGTAGTAACAAATGGTATTGTTTTAAACGACACATTGATTGATAAACTTAAGGAGGTTGATTTAAATCGATTAATCGTTTCTTTAGATAATGTAAATTCTGAAAAACACGACGAAAACAGAGGTGTTAAAGGATTATTTAATCATGCTATTGAGGGCATAAAAAAAGCATCACAAAAAGGAATTAGAACTCAAATATGGACTTTTATTAGTCGAACAAATAATCAGGATTTAGTTGCTCTTTCAAAACTAAGTAAGGAAGTAGCCAAGGAACCGGTTTTTGTCTTTTTTCCACTTTTATCCGGACATTTATTTAATTCTTTTGACGAAAATTTTAGTTTTGAAGAACGCGAAGAGATACGAAAAAAATATAATGGGTATAAAGAAATAATGCTCGAGTTTCCATACGAAAAATCAGTATGTAGAGGTGGAGGCAACGAACACATTAACATAATGCCTGACGGTGAAGTTACTTTTTGCCCTCCGGTACCTTATTCCTATGGAAATGTTCTAAAAGAACCATTAAAAAAAATATTGCCGCGGGTAAAAAAAGACTATCAACGTTTCTTCAAAAGAAAATTAACAGGTCAATGCCCTGTTAACTTTATAGAATATCGAAACAAAAACAATGGGCGATACATTTATGATTGACATTACGATTGCCATACTTTCTCACAATCACATTAATACGATTGAGCGTGCTATTCGAAGCGTACTTTCTCAACACATAACATATACGTATCGTTTACTTCTTTTTGATGATGCCAGTACCGATGGAACGCAAGAAGTACTAAAAAAATATCAAGAGCAACATCCTGAAAAGACTAAACTTTTTATTTTCGACAAATGCGAGGGACCCGTTGTACGGGCCACACAAATCTATCAAAACTCGCACAGCAAATATTTATGTTGGCTTGATGCTGATGACTACTGGACATACGAATATAAGCTTCAAAAACAAGTCGATTTTCTTGAAAACAACCCGGAATATGCAGGATGTTTTCACGATGCTCAAATTGTTTCATCTATTAGCGAAGAAAACGGAACCGCCAGCCGACAATCACTTCAGAAATATAAATATTATAGTCAGTTTAATCATTACGAACCGGATTTTCATCCCTACCATTTATTGATGAGGAATATTATTCCCACCGCTTCGTTGGTATTGCGGTTATTGGACTTTGATGCGTTTTTTAACCATTATTCTTTCCCCCCGTTTTCATTTAGCTGGGCATTTCAATTGTATATCATTCGAAACAGTAAATTTCACTACTTTAACGAATGCTGGTCGGCCTATTATGACCATTCCGAAGGAATTAGTAAAAAAATTTCGTCCGAAGCATTTACATTAAATAACATTCGCCTCCTACTTTGGTTTAAAAAAGACCCCTTTTATAAAAAATACAGAAATAAAATTTTCTTTTCCATTGCACGCGAATATGAAATATTGGCTTATCGTAATGGCAGAACACAACTAAAATATGGTTTCCTAATGCAGCACTATTATTTTAAAGCATGGTTACTAACAGCATGGTGGTATTTTTTAAACTTAATAAAACAAGTTTTGAAAAGTTGATTTATGATAAGAAAGAGTACAGCATTTTTACGAGTTCTTCCAAATTATTTAATAATTGGAGCACAAAAAGCAGGGACTTCCTCTCTTTTTAATTATTTATCTATGCACCCACAGGTGAAAAATAGTTATAAGAAAGAAGTTCATTATTTTGATAAAAACTACGATAAACCTATTAATTGGTATAAGCAATATTTCCCTTTCAAATTTGGTGTAAATGATAAAACTATGATTGGAGAAGCAACACCAAACTATCTTTACCACCCTTTTGTTGCAGGGAGAATAAAAAAGACAATCCCGGATGTAAAAATGATTGTATTATTGAGAAATCCTGTTGAAAGGGTTATTTCACAATATTTTCAGGCTGTACGAAAAAACAACGAAAAACGTCCTTTAATGCAGTCTTTATTGGAAGAAGAACAAGAAGAAAAAATAATATTTGAAAAGCTAACGAAAGATGAGAACTATTACCCGACTGAAGCCCATGTTCTTTATAAATCACGCAGTCGCTATGCTGAGCAACTAAAACGATATTATGAACTATTTGATAAAGAACAGATTTTTGTTGTTTCATCAAAGGATTTATTACTGAAACCCAATGAAGTTCTTGAAAAAATATTTGCATTCTTAGGCATTGACACTCATTTCTATTTAAGAGAAATTAATCTTTTGAATGTGGGTACCAACAAAAAAGATGTTCCTCAGGATGTGATTTCTTACTTGAACGATTATTTTAAGCCTTATAATGAAGAGTTGTTCAATTTATTGGGATATAAAATAGATTGGTAAATGGCAATTAACCTGATTTATAACAGATTACCTCATATAGGAAAAAATAAAGATTTTTCCCGCTTTATCATACTTACCTATCCACGAACCGGATCTAACTATTTGATATTTAAGCTACAATTTACAAAAAAGATTATTTGCTATAACGAGTTATTTTATTCAAAAAACAAGATTGTAACCTCATACCCTGATTTAAAATTTAAATCGTGGGTGATGAAATATCGAAATCAATTTTCAAATTCTTTTCTGAATGAGATTTTTAAGTCATATGATGATGAAATAAAAGCTGTGGGGTTTAAGTTGACTTATTTTCAAAATGAAATATTCAACAATAAAAACTTGATTAAAACCTTGGGAGAAAAGCATAAAGTGTCTTTTATACATTTAAAAAGAAGAAATCTGCTGGAATGTTTTGTTTCTACTAAATTGCTAGAGAAGAATAATATTGTTTATGCTATTAATTCTAAGTATTTGAGTGAATTCAAAAAGAATACAGATCGTATTATTTTAAGCTCGGAATTAGAAAATTATTCTCCTCTGGTTACGGTAGATATTTCGGAATTTGTTAAATATTTAGAGAAAATTAGAAACGATGAATCCAAATACAATCAAATGATTGCTCCTTTTTCTAATATGGATATATACTATGAAGATTTAGTTCGACGTACAGATATGGAGATAAACAGAATAGGACAATTGTTGCAAATACCCTCGTTAACCGTTGAAAATAAAGAAGAATTTCCGATTGAAAAGCTGAATAAAAAACCAATCAGAGAAATCATTTCAAATTATTCTGAAGTGGAAGATTTTCTTTGTAAAAATAATTTAGAAGAATATATCAAATCTGAAGTATAGATAAAAAAATGTTTGCCGGGTTCCATAGAAACAAATTATTTGCAGACTACAACCGCATCAGGTTGGCAAAAAACAAGATGTCTTTTTGCTATGCTCCTTTTAATACTTTAGAGTTTCATATTTCAGGTCAGGTTAGGGTATGTTGTGGTAATCGCTATAAAATAGTCGGGAATTATCCTAATCAAACGATACAGGAGATTTTTAATGGTCAAAATATTCAGAATTTCAGAAAGCGCTTAAAAAAATATGACTTGTCCGAGGGATGTCAGATGTGTTATAAAATGTTGGTGAATAAAAATTACACAAATCTCTTTGCCTTGGATTATGAACTGTTTCAAACATCAAAGAAAGCTGTTTTAAAAAATATCAAGTTCGAACTTTCCAATGAGTGCAATCTTGAATGTGAAATGTGCTGGGGTGAGCTTTCGTCGTTAATTCGTAAAAATATTGAAAAACTTCCTGAAATTCAACTTCCTTACGGAGATGATTTTGTTGAGCAATTAAAACCTTTCTGGAGGGATATTGAAAAGGCAACTTTTTGGGGAGGAGAGCCCTTTCTGATTAAGCTCTATTACAAAATCTGGGATGAAATTATTCAAAATAATCCTGAAATTAATATTTTGGTTGTAAGCAACGGTACTGTTTTGAATGATAAAATTAAAGACTTACTGGCTAAAGGAAAATTTTATTTTGCCTTGTCAATAGATTCTTTTCAAAAAGAAACATACGAGAAAATCCGCAGAAATGCTGTTTTTGAAAAAACGATGTCTAATTTTGAATATTTCTATCAGTACTCTAAGGAAAATAATCGTTGGATAACCGTTAACATTTGTCCAATGCAACAAAACTGGAAAGAAATTCCAGATATGGTAAATGTTTTAAATGAGCGGGGAATTAATGTTTTTTTCAATATGGTAGATTATCCTTCTTCTCATTCTTTAAGGGGATTAGAGTCTGAACAGATTTTGCAGGTTTATAATTACTTTAATAACGCTAAAATTGAAAATCTGGACAATTATGTGGGTTTACAAAACGATAGAATGTTTAAGGCGCTGATAAAGCAAACTAAAATTATGTACGAAGAAATAAAGGAATATGAAAGGTCAGAAGTACATACTATTCAGAACAAAGCAGAAGCTGAGAAATATTTAACAGAATATTTTGCTGAAAAGGCAATCTATTTTTCTACTTCAAAAAAATTAATGGATGAAAATATAAAAAAGATTATAGAAGCCATAAGCCAATTGAATGAATCAGAAGCTGTTGCTGGTGTTAAAGCCATTTTAAGAATTCCCGATTATTTGCTTGTTTCAGAAGTAGTGTACACTACAACTGAAAAACTATCAGTAAGATTAAAGCAATCTTTTAAAAGTGTGTAAGTGAGAAAAATAACTTTTATAATTTTAGCAGTATGTATAGCATGGTTTACGTACCATCATTTTTCCATAAAACCGAATTATGTAACGGATTTTGTTTTTGAGACAAGTGATTCTTCCAACACGTTAATATCAATACAAAATGCCGGAAATAAATCGGTGGAATTTAACTTTTCATTGAACAATAGGTTTTATTCATCTGTCAACGATTTTATTAGAAAGAATAGCAAAGCGACCGATAAAGAACAATTAGTGATAGATATATTTAATGCTCAAATAAACTCATTGGTACACGAAAAATTGTTTAACGATTGGGGAGTTATGCCTTTGACGACATTGAATTCTAAGGGATTTGCCATTTGCGGAAGGCAATCGGAAATATTTAGCCAGATACTGTTCAATGCAGGGTTCCTAGCACGCGTTATTTCTTTAAATGGTCATGTAGTAAGCGAAATTTATTACAAAAATACGTGGCATCTTTTCGATACAGACAGAAAAACTTTTTTTAAAGAGGGGAATGAAATTCTGAGCTATAAAAAACTTGTTCAAACTCCACAAATGTTCAAGAAAGCGGGAGCAAGAATATATATGGCAAACTTGACTATGTTTTCTGAGAAATATACACAACATTTTATTACCGTACAAGATAACAGTATTAACGAAATAAATCGTATTGATAATGATACTTTTTTATTGAATATTCCGGCAAAATCCAGTTTCGTATTCCCTTATTACCCCGATTATAAGAAAGATTTTTTTCCATATAATACAAAAGCTAAGTTATTTTTACCTAAAGGTTTTAACGATGTGGTTAAAAATCCGCTGATTCTCATTGATGTTGAAGGGAAAGGCAAAGTTAAATTCAATCATCGCGAATATTCAGTTCCTGAAGAAGTTGAACGATTAAAAGTGTCCATTTTTAAGTCAAAGAGATTTGTAAAAGGAATACAGGTGAGTGTTTTGTCTGATTCTTTTGCTTTAGTGTATATGATTAATCCGGTTTTTTCAAAAATATACTCAAAGAACAACTTGTTTGTCAATGCTTCCGATTCGTTAAGAATTGGTATTATTAAAAATAAAGAAGTATCAAAAACAACTTTACAGCCAATCCATTTGGAATTATTAAATCAATATACACTTAAAGCCATCGATTTAATTGATAAAATATCATTGTTTAATATTAAAAATACAGATGAACTTTATGAAAAACAGCTAAAAACATATTGTATTCTAAACAATCTGGATACAATAGTAGTACAAAAAAGACTCCGATTGTTGAAAGAGTTTATAAATGAGCCGATTGAGAATTACTCAGAAGAATCTGTTTTTTATGGAGTTTTAGCGGTGATTTTTTATGGCAACCATGAGGAATTTAGAAACCTGATTTTGTCTAATTATAAGTACCAGAAGTATAAAGAGATTTTAAGAAAAATGAAAAAATGATTATTCTTCAAAAAAAGAGGCAAATTCTGTTTCGGCAAATTCTTTTTTTAACTCTGCGTAATTCAAAATAGATTCAGAAAGAAGATATTTGTTTTGCTTTTCATTCAAAATGGTTAACTCTTCAATAGGCAACCCTAAGTTTATGATAATCTGATTAGCGGTTTTTACCATTTCTTTTAAAAGGTTTTCATAAAAAACAGTTATATGATTTTGATTTTTAATTAGTTCACTATGTTGTTTCTCAGCAATATATGTTGTCTCGATATAGGTTTTTAGTTCATCACTTTTTATATAAACAGGTTTAAAATTTTCGATTCCTGAAGGTTTCTTATTTTGAAATTTTCCTAGTTCATTTTCAGAAATTAATTTAGCAGAAATTTTACTTTCCTCCATCAATTTTAATGACAGATAAGCTCTGAGTTTGTTTTTTCTCTTCAAATGGATGATGAGGTCTTGTTCTTTATGGAAGTTTTGAATGACTTTTTTTATTTTTTGTGTGCGAAGTTGGTTGTACATGTATTTGAATCCTACTGCTTTAACATTCTCAGAGTAATTTCTGAAAAAGTAATGATTAAGATAATCAACAGGATATTTTTGAGCGAGTTGATATGTTTTTGAATCTGTTTTTTGAAAACACCATAAAGGACGGTTATTCTCTTTAAATATCTCAGTATAGCAAACAACATTGGAATGGCTTCTGAGCAGGTTAACTAATAAGTTAGTCCCACTTCTCTGGGTTGAGATGACTATAAATTTTCTGTAGCTTGTATTGTTCCCCTGATTTAACGGATTGAAAAAATGATCTTTATGAAAAACTTTCTTAAAAAGCTCCTGATTTTCCTGACTTTTAAACTCATCCATCTGGATTATTTCGTCAACACTTTTAAAAGTTGGTTTAAAAAATGAAATCATCGTTTAACTCCACTCAAAATGTTTAATGATATTATCAAATATTTTCTTGACTTCCTGCTCGTCTCTAACTTCAATTTCACCAATCATTCGATCAAATGGGGCAATTAAAAAGAAAAAGTAAAGTATTTTTAACTCTTTTTCATTTTGGGAGTAATTATCAATAATGGTAATAAAGCTATTAAGTTCATTTTGATTTGCAAAAACAGGTCGGAGCTTTTTATAAACTTTTTCTTTTATTTCATCTGTCAGCGATTTGTTTTTTCGGATAAATGCTTCAAATTTTAATGCATCATTGTAGTAGTTAAGAAGCATTTTCAATAATTCTTTCCAAACAACGGAATTACTAAAACTGTTTCCACTCGATTTAAACGCCGGAGTTTTTTGTTCAAGAAAACCTATTATTTCTTTGATTTTCGACGAATGATTATTCCACAATGCCGTATTAAGCGGGTAAACCACTTCGTTTAGAATAATTGAAATATTTTCCTGATTGAAGTGATTAAATAATTCAGGGAATTCGTGAATATTTTGCTTTAAAGCACATATCTTCACATTAAAAAAAGTGTTGTTTCTTAAAGTATAGTTTTTAAAAAATTGTAGATTATCATAAACCACATCTCTGTTGGAATGTATTCTGATCCCTTCAAACGTTTCTTTGCTAAAGCCGTCAATAGAAACACTGATGTTAAATTTAAGTTTATCAAGAATATCTTTAACCTTCTTGTTTAAAACAGTAGCATTGGTATTAACAGAAATTCTACAATCTTTATTTAAATTATAAAAGTCTTCCCAGATGTCGAAATATTCCTTTATCAAAAAGGGTTCTCCGCCACTGAACGATGCGTTTTTTAAATATGGAATACTTTCTTTTATGTAGGTTCTGAAGGCAGAGATGTTGATTTTGCTAGAATGGTCGGTTGTTACAACGCACATAATACAATTCAAATTGCATTGATTAGAGAGTTGTACTTCAATGGAAGTAGGAAACCCTTGTTTAGAAGGAGATAAATAGTCATACCTCCGTGCATATACTTGTGAGAAATTGCGTTGCAAAAGTTTGTTTTTGCACAAATGACAACCCTGATTGAATGTGTTATTTTCAATACTTTTTCTAAGATTATTTATGGAGTCACCATTCCATATTTCAGTGATGGACTGTGAACTATACTTGCCAAGACATAGGTGCTTATTCGCAAAACATGGGAATACATTCCCCTTATAATAGAAAAATAAAGAAGAATAGGGTGCCAAACAAAACGTTTTTTTATTTTTTCTGTTTTTGTTATAACGAAACAGTAAATATTTTAATCTAAAATTAAGCACGTATATTTTTCTGCTAAAATACAATATCTTTATTTATTTTTAACCTAATGACTACGCTTATTACAAAAAAATGCTATACTTTTGTAGAAATTTTAAATGAAAAGCCTATGAAAAAATTTATGTTGACCCTATTAACTTCGTTTTTGTTTTTAGGGCTATGGTCGCAATCATTATTACTTGAAGAAAACTTTGATTACACAGCAGGTCAATTAACCGATGTAAACTCCGGTGCTAACGTAAGCAATGGCAATTGGGTTTCTTATAGTGGGACTACTTTGCCGCTTATGGTTTCAAATGGAAGTTTAACATATAGCGGATATATTTCCTCTGGAATTGGTAATAAAGTTGAAATTTGGTATGGTAGTGCAGAAGACGCATATAGTTCATTTACTCCTCAAACACCGGGTTCTGTAGTATATGCTGCATTTATAATGAATGTAAGCCAGACAACAGGACTGCCAGCAAATACAAGTACAACAGGCGATTATACAATTTCCCTTTTACCTAGTACAAGCACTTCAATTTTAGCAGGAAGAGTTTCTATTAGAGCCGGAAGTGTTGCTAATACTTTTAACTTAGGTATTAGAGCAACCTCATCAAATACTGCTGCAAATTGGATTACAACTGACTTCCCAATTGGAACTCCAGTCCTTGTCGTTTTAAAATATGAACTTATAAGTGGAAATACAAACGACGTTGCAAGTTTATGGGTAAATCCCGCTATTGGTACTGCAGAACCAACTGCTGATTTAACTCAGACTTCTGCATTAACTACAGACCTGACTGATGTAGGTCGAATTACGTTAAGACAAGGAACAAACTCATTTCCGGGTCAAATAGATGGCATCCGTGTTGCTACTACTTGGGAAGAAGCTGTAAAAGCTCCGGATACTCAGGCTCCGGTTGCTACTTTCAGTCCATTAAACAATGCAACAAATGTCGCTGTAAATAGTACTATGAACATTACGTTTGATGAGCCGGTTCGTAACCTTGACAATAGCGCTATTGACAATACAAATGTAGCTTCGCTCATTAGTCTGAAAGAAACCGATGCCTCCGGTGCAGATGTTCCGTTTACCGCCACCATCGATGCTACCAAAAAAATCATTACCATTACCCCTAACTCCAATCTTGCATTCAATCAATTATATTATCTTTCAATCGGCATGGTTGAAGATGCTTACGACAATTCTACCGTTACACAATCCATAACCTTTACTACCGAAGCTGCAAGTACCGAAGCCGAAATTCTAACGTTTACTATTCCCGGACAAATATCCTCTACCATTAATAGTACCAACGCTACTGTTGATGTTGTTATGCCCTATGGAACCGATGTAACGAATCTTAGTCCAACTATCACCGTATCAGCCAATGCAACAATTAGCCCCGCAAGTGGTGTTGCTCAGGATTTCACCAATCTGGCTACCTATACCGTTACAGCTCAAGACAATTCAACAAAAATATGGACTGTTAGCGTTTCAACACAATTAAATAACCAAGCCGAAATTATCAGCTTTGATATTCCAGGTCAAGTATCCTCCACCATTAATAGTACCAACGCAACTGTTGATATTATAATGCCCTATGGAACCGATGTAACCAATTTAACTCCAACTATTACCGTCTCTTCAGGAGCTACCATTAATCCTGCAAGCGGAGTTGCTCAGGATTTCTCAAATCCTGTTCAATATACTGTTACAGCTCAAGACAATTCGACAAAAAATTGGACCGTTAACGTTTCAACACAATTAAATAACCAAGCCGAAATTATCAGCTTTGATATTCCAGGACAAGTATCTTCTACCATTAATAGTACCAATGCTACCGTTGATATTGTTATGCCAATTGGTACAGATGTTAGCGCTTTAGTTCCAACCATTACTATTTCTCAAGGAGCAAGTATTTCTCCTTTAAGTGGAGTTGCTCAGGATTTCACCAATCCGGTTACATATACCGTTACCGCAGAAGATAACACAACAAAAAATTGGACCGTAACGGTTACAGTTTTAACTCCAACCATCGAAACGCTTGTTGAGTGGACTTTCCCGAATAATCCTGATGACAATATTGCTGATGGCGGTATTACAGCTAACTTAAATAAAACCATTACCACCAACTCAACAGGTACCGTAACATATACAACGGCTTCAGGAGCAACAACTAGTACTGCAAGAAACGACGGTTGGGACAATGGAATGGACATAAAATATTGGATGATATCTTTTACAACCGAAGGATATAAAGATATTACTTTATCGTCAAAACAACGTTCTTCAAATACCGGACCTAAAGATTTTAAAGCTCAATATAGTCTTGACGGGACAAATTGGGTTGACATTGCTCCCGTAACTGTTGCAAACAATTTTACAACCGGCGTTTTAACGGATGTTGCACTTCCTTCGGCATGCAATAATCAGTACGATGTTTATGTTCGATGGATCATGACATCCAATACATCTGTTAATAATTCAACCGTTTCTGGTACCGGAGCTTCCAATATTGATGATATTTATGTTAAAGGTGTTGCTTTCTTAAGTTCTGATAAAGAAATATTGGCATTTGATATTCCAAATCAGGTTTCGTCAACCATTAATAGCACCAATGCTACTGTTGATGTTGTAATGCCCTATGGGGCCGATGTAACCAATTTAACTCCAACCATTACGGTGTCTGCAGGTGCTTCGATTAATCCTACAAGCGGAACAGCTCAAGATTTTAGTTCTGCTGTTCAATATATTGTTACAGCAGCCGATGCAACTACAAAAACATGGACAGTGAATGTAACTACCGAAGCTGCAAGTACCGAAGCCGAAATTCTAACGTTTGATATTCCCGGACAATTAAACTCTACTATAAATAGTTCAGCAGCAACCGTAGATGTTGTAATGCCGATGGGAACCGATTTAACTAACTTAATTCCAACTATTACCATTTCTGCTAATGCAACGATTAACCCACAAAGTGGAGTTGCTCAAAACTTTAACTCTGCTGTTCAATATACAGTAACAGCTCAGGATGGTACTACAAATAAAGTTTGGACTGTGAATGTAACGACACAGTTAAATAATCAAGCAGATATTTTAACATTTGATATTCCAAATCAGGTAAGTTCTACTATAAATACTACAGACACCACTGTTACTGTTGTAATGCCGTATGGTACAGATGTTACCGCTTTAGTTCCAACCATTACTATTTCTCAAGGAGCAAGCATTTCTCCTTTAAGCGGAGTTGCTCAGGATTTCTCTAACCCGGTTCAATATACCGTTACTGCTGAAAATGGAACCGATCAAAAAGTATGGACGGTAACTGTAACATTAGATGCACCGGTTTACACATCTATCGTTGAGTGGACTTTCCCGAATAACCCTGATGATAGTATAGCTGATGGCGGTATTACTGCTAATCTTGATAAAATATTAACCACTACTGCAACTGGAGCCCTAAGCTTTACTTATGCCGGCGCTTCTACATATTGTGCTCGTTCAAACGGTTGGGATGCCGGAACAGACAACAAATATTGGAGAGTTGATTTCACAACGGTTGGCTACAAAGAAATTAAATTCTCGAGCAAACAACGTTCATCAAGTACAGGTCCTAGAGATTTTAAGGTTCAGTATATGATTAATGACGACGGCAACTGGTTAGACCTTCAAGGAGCAACTGCTACATGTGCCGATAACTGGACAGCAGGTGTAATAAATGACTATATTTTACCATCTGCTTGCGACCAACAAATATTTGTTAGTTTACGTTGGATTATGACTTCAGATACTGCTGTTGACGGCACCATTGTTGCTTCTACCGGTTCTTCACGTATTGACGATATTATTGTAAAAGGCATCGAAGACCCATTATCTGTTCAACCAATCAACGTAGAACCCATCGTTGTTTATCCAAACCCAACTACTGAATGGTTGTACATCCGTTCGACCGATAAAATTTCAGATGTAACTATTATCAGTCTTGACGGTAAAATTATTCCTGTTATCCGGAATAATGACGCTATTGATGTTCATTCACTAACGACAGGTATGTATATATTAAATATCAGTACATTGAGTAAAAATTACAAAATAAATTTTGTAAAGCACTAAACAAATTAAAACAATGAAAAAGAGGCTGTCTCAAAATCGAGATGGCCTTTTTTATTTATCCCCTCTCATTCATTTCTCAGCGTAGTTTTTAACTACGCTGCAATATCCACTGCCGCTGCTTCGTTATGTGCAATTAAAGTTAAAGATTTAATTGTAAATTTTGTTTTGTAAACTTTATTACATTTTGTAGCTTTACTGCATAAAATTTAGCAAGGCTAAGAATGTACAGATACACCTCACAAACCGGATATTTTATTTTCGAACGTGGCTCAAAATGGACTCCGTTTAATGCAGAAATTAGCAGCACATCAACACATATGCCTAGTGAGGCTCCCGCAGGACAAAGGGGGGGCAGGATGGGAGGCTTACGTAGGTGCTGCTGCATCTACAGCAAGCGAAATGTACTATAGTAAAACATTTGGTACATGGATGGGCAAAAACTTTAAAATGTATAAACAGACTTGGGGGGGAAACAGTGTTACGGGAGGCAAAAACAAATTTGGCAAAACTACATCCAATGCAATCAAATGGGGCGGACGTGTTTTGGGCGCTTGGAATGAATATTCAATCCTACAAGATTATGCAGATGGGGAGATGGGTACAGGTTGGATGATGGCAGAACAAGGTACTAACGCAGTTTCAATCTTTGGTGGTATTTATGGTGCTGCTTGGGGTGTTGGTTGGGAACTTGGTAGAGCTATTACAACACTTGATGCATATCAGGAATTTAAGTTTAATTTTTGGTATAATCGAATGGAGAATGCAATAGGGCCACCATCCCCATTAAATGTAAGGTATGTGGTATGATTTCTTTAATAATTATGGACAATGATTAATGTTTTTTATTATTACTATTACCTTTTTTACACAAAGGTATTGCCAGATAACCAACCTCATTCAACGGTTGTTTTTACATTAAGTTTTTCATTATCACTTATAATAAATGGTTTTATTAATGTAATATTTGCTTATTTAGCTAATTATAACATATTATACTATATAATGGTAGGAATATTTGTTGCAATAATGGTTGTGAATTATTTAGTGTTTTATAGGACAAGAAAAGGAAAACGATTGGTAGAAGAAAAAACAAAGTTCTTTAATAATCATCGACTATCTATTTTTCTTACCCTTCTGTTTTTCTTAATAACAACATCGTTTCTTTTTTGGGGACCAATTTATATAAAGTATATTTTGAATGCGAGATGAAATAAGCAAAAAGCCCGGCAAGTCCGGGCTTTTCTGTTATAATGCAGCAATATTTTTCTGAAAGAAACCCGTACACGCTAAGCTGTGCTTAGTGGGCATCCTCTTCTCAGCGTAGTTTAAATTTATTCAATTTGTTTTCCGAAAAGTCAGAAAAAACGCTTCGCTTAAGAATAAAACTTTGCCTTATTAAATGAGTTTTTTTGGGTGTGCATTCAAAGAAAACAAACCATTATTTAAACTCACTGCTCATTAGCTTATTAATTTTACTATGGTCTCTACTATCACGAATCATTTCGTTGATGTTTTTTTGATAAACAGGATGAATCCATTGTGGCATTAATTCCTGTAAGGGCAATAACACAAAAAGCCTTTCGTGCATATGTGGATGAGGTAAGGTTAGGTTGGGTGAGCATATTGTACACTCGTTGCACAAAATGATATCCAAATCGATACACCGATCGGCATAGCCTTTCGCATTTCGTTCACGTCCCATTTTTTTTTCTATATCGAGCAGCGTTGTCATAAGTCCCTGAGGATCTATATTGCTTTGTAATGTAAGAACTACATTGTAAAACCAGTTTTTGCTTTCAAACCCCCACGGTTCCGATTCGTACACAGCAGAAACCTGTAAAACTTCACCTAAACCGGATTTTATTTCGGCAATGGCTTTTTGTATATTTTGCAAACGATGACCTGTATTTGTTCCAATACTTATTGCGTATATCATGAATGATTGTTGAAAAATTTTGGTGTTAAAGTTATGAACAATTACCTTTTTAAAGATACTGAATGATTATTTTTACAAAAAAAAAGTTGTATGAGTTTTGTTCACTTACATGTTCATTCCCAGTATTCTATACTTGATGGTGCCTCTAATATAAAAAAGCTTATTAAACGAACCGTAGAGTTGGGAATGCCGGCTATTGCCATTACTGATCACGGAAACATGTTTGGGATTAAAGAATTTTTGAACGAAACCAAAAAACATAATGCTGCCGAAAAAAAGAAAGAAAAAGAAGCGCAGGAAAAAGGCGAACTATACAATGGAAAATATCTGAAACCCATTGTGGGTTGCGAAATGTACTTGGCACGCCGCTCTCGATTCGACAAAGATAAAAATACCGATGACCGAAGTGGTAATCATTTGATTGTATTAGCCAAAAACATTGCCGGATACCATAACCTGCTCAAACTTGTTTCGCTTTCGTACATCGAAGGGTTTTATGGTAAACCACGAATCGATAAAGAGTTGCTTTTTAAGCATAAAGAAGGATTAATTGTTTCAACGGCTTGTATAGCAGGCGAAATACCAACTGCCATCCGAAAAAACGACCTCGAACTTGCCCATAAACTTGTTTTAGAGTATAAAGAAGCGTTTAAAGACGATTTCTACCTCGAATTGCAATACCATAAAACATCAGACCCGCTTGCAGACCAGGAAGTGTATAAAGAACAGGAAAAAGTAAACAAGGTATTGATTGAGTTGTCAAAACAAACAGGAGTTCCGCTTATTTGCACCAACGATGTCCATTTTATTAACCAAGAAGATGCCGAAGCACACGACCGATTGATTTGCATAAATACAAATGTTTCGGTAAGCGAAATGAACCGATTGCGTTATACAAAACAAGAATGGTTAAAATCGCCCGAAGAAATGAACGCCATTTTTGGCCATATACCCGAAGCTATTCAAAATACATTAGCCATTGCCGATAAAGTAGAAGAATACGAAATTAACCAAGCACCTATCATGCCCGTTTTTCCCATACCAAAAGAGTTTGGAAACGAAGAAGATTATGCTAGTAAATACTCAGAAGAAGAGTTGGTAAATGAGTTTGGCAACGATAATTTTGACCGCTTGGGTGGATATAAAAAAGTTTTAAGAATTAAATTTGAATCGGATTATTTGCAGTATTTAGTAAACAAAGGGAAAATTGTTCGTTATGGTCAACATACTTCTCCGGAGATAGAGGAGCGAATTCAATTTGAGCTAAATACCATTAAGAGAATGGGTTATCCCGGATATTTTCTTATTGTTCAAGACTTTATCAATCAAGCTAGAAAAATGGGTGTTTGGGTAGGTCCGGGTCGTGGTTCTGCTGCCGGCTCAGTTGTTTCTTATTGTCTGAATATAACCGATTTAGACCCCATTAAATATAAATTACTGTTCGAGCGTTTTTTAAATCCCGAACGTATTTCGATGCCCGATATTGATATTGATTTCGACGAAGATGGACGCGAATTGGTTTTAAAATGGGTTTTAGATAAATACGGTGCAGAAAAAGTAGCCAATATAGTAACCTTTGGACGAATGGCAGCCAAATCAGCCATTAAAGATGTGGCTCGAATACAAAATGTACCCTTGGCCGAAGCGGTAAGACTTACAAAGCTTATTCCCGAAGAAAAAGACATCACGCTCGAAAAAGCATATGCCTCTTCCGAAGAACTTAAATCAGAACTTGAATCGGGTGCTCCCTTAATAAGCGAAACGCTAACTTACGCCAAAACGTTAGAAGGTAGCGTTCGTCAGACGGGAATTCATGCATGTGGCATCATCATAAGCCGCGACCCGCTTATGGAACACGTTCCGGTTTTTAAATCGAAAGAAACCGAATTGCTGGTTACCCAATACGATGGACATTTTCTCGAAGAAATCGGCATGTTAAAAATGGATTTTCTTGGATTGCGAACCCTGTCCATTATTAAAGACACCATTGAAAACATCAAACTCAGACATCAAATTGAAATTGATATCAATGCCATTCCGCTCGACGATAAAGAAACGTTTGAGCTTTTTAGCAAGGGACTCACAACCAGTATTTTTCAATTTGAATCGGACGGCATGAAAAAATACCTAAAAGACTTAAAACCCGACCGTTTTGAAGACTTAATTGCGATGAATGCACTGTATCGTCCGGGACCTATGAAATACATTCCACAATTTATAGCACGCAAACAAGGAAAAGAAAAGATAGAATACGATCTTCAGGAGATGGAAGAGTACTTGCAAGAAACATATGGCGTTACCGTTTACCAAGAACAGGTGATGCTTCTTTCACAAAAGCTTGCAAGTTTTACAAAAGGCGAGGCAGATACCCTTCGCAAAGCAATGGGGAAAAAACAGCGAGATGTGCTCGATAAAATGAAAAGCCGTTTTATGGACGGTTGCCAAAAAAACAACCTCGATTTAACAAAGTGTGAAAAAATCTGGAAAGACTGGGAAGCCTTTGCCGAATATGCATTCAATAAATCGCACTCTACTTGTTATGCCTACTTGGCTTATCAAACCGCTTATCTTAAAGCTCACTATCCTGCCGAATTCATGGCAGCCAATTTAAGTCGCAACCTCGACGATATTAAGGAAATTACCAAGCTCATGAACGACTGTCGCAGAATGAATATCAACGTGTTAGGTCCCAATGTTAATGAAAGTCAGATACGTTTTACTGTTAACCAAAACGGTGATATACGATTCGGATTAGGTGGCATCAAAGGTTTGGGCGAAGCAGTGGCTCAAGCCATCATCAACGAGCGAAAAAACGGGCCCTATACATCCATATTTAATTTTGCCGAACGTTTAGACCCCACCTTGGTTAACAAACGCAGCTACGAAGCACTGGCTTATGCGGGAGGATTTGATGACTTTACAGACATAAAACGACATCAGTATTTCTGCGAAAACGGTACCACTTTTATTGAGCTCCTGTTGAAATATAGCCAACAAATCCGAAATGATAAACTCCAACATCAACAGACGCTCTTTGGCGAAGCATTACCTGTTTCTATTACAAAACCGGAAATACCACAATGCGAAGAATGGAGCAATATTTTTAAACTAAAAAAAGAATTGGAATACATTGGCATATACATGTCGTCGCACCCACTCGAACCATATGTTTTTGATATTGAAACGAACTGTAATACAACTCTTTTCGATTTATCAAACAAAGAATCATTACAAGGTAAGGAAATTAAATTTGCCGGAATGGTATCACATGTATTACAACGAACAACCAAAACCGGAAAACCTTTTATTACCGCTACACTCGAAGACTATACCGACATATATAGCCTCAGTTTATTTGGTCAAGACTATGTAAACTATGCAAACTTTTTTAAAGAAGGATTAGCCATAATTATTAAAGCTAAAGTTCCCGAAAAAAAAGAAGATGACGGGAAAAATAATTTTCAACCCGACATTATCATTCAAAAAATCATGCTCCTGAGCGAAATAAGAAATTTGTATAAAACCATTACCTTACAAATCGACTTAAACGAACTAAGCCCCACATTTATTAATGAGCTCACGAAAAACATTAAACAAGCCGGAAAAGGAAAAACAGACCTTGTACTACGTTTTTACACATCCAATGAATTGGATAAAGAGCTGAGGTTTGATATGGTTTCAAAAAAACATAAAATCTTCCTTTCCAACGATTTTCTCCGATTTTTAAAGGAATACGATATTAGTTTTAGCGTTTCATAATACATACCTTTTACGATATGGGTTTAAAGTCGGTTTTTGCTTTAAACTTATTTAATATAAGACATTTTAAAGCATAACGAATGGAATGGGTAGTATCCCAATTTTTCTGAACAAAAAATTGATCTTCCGGTGATTAAAAGGCTTGGGATTTCTGATGGTGAAAAGCGAAATGAATAAAACATCATTTTTTTGCCACATATTTTAATGTTTTTGCGTCTTTAAATTGTATTTTTGT
>DAOOWN010000050.1:0-21499 GCA_035371305.1 Bacteroidales bacterium | reverse complement strand
TTCCTTTCGGTTGAAATACAATAACGTCGCCATTCAAAATAAAATTTCTGTTAGATTTAACAATAAAATGTAACTATTTAATTTATATTTGCGTAAAATTTAAGGTTTTACTATTTTATTCAAAAAAATGAATGATATTCAACATTTTTCCATCGAAATAATCAAAGAACTTGAAAAAAAGTTTAAGAACGCATGTTGTAACAAAACGGCTGAAGCATATTTAGATTGTGCTTTATTGATAAAACATAAACTAAAGGAATATGAGTCGAACCAGAACCTAAAAGCAACCAACAATTTTTAATTACGTCTTTTAAAAAAAATGATATGAAATATTTATCTTTTTTACTACTCTTTTTCACAATAGGCAGTCTCTTTGCTCAAACTAAGAGCATAGACACAACCAAAATTAAAACGATGAAGCTTGTAAAAAGCAAGCAAGAGTTTAAGGAACATTTCAAGGACTCGAATTCGTATCTTATTTTACAACCTTCTACTGTTTTCCCTCAAACCAATGTTTGGATTGCGCCGCCCAAGAATTTTAAACCGGTTGAAAATATTCGTGGTTTTATACATTTGGCCACTACCACTTCTATTACATGTACCGAAATTAAGGGATATCACTACAGTCAACTTTCAGATCAACTGACTTCTGAATATATAGCAAGCCAAAATGCATTTCTGAATTCAACCGAAGACGTTGTAACCGATAATGGCATGCCCGGAAAACTTTTAACCATTTCGTTTACTATTCCGGCAAAAGACTCCTTGCACAAAGATACTCCTTTTGAGCGATTGATGCTCTTTACCGGCGATTTGGAAACAACCGTTTGGATAAATGCAACCTATCCCCAGTCGGTTAAGCGATTTGTATCGAAAATTGTTCGCAAAAGCTTATTGTCTGTTAAACTCAATAATTCCGACAAACAATGAGAATAAAAACTACCATATTATCCTTTGTTTTGCTATTTGTATTAGCTACTTCACTGCGGTTAAAATCTCAAACCTATAGTATCAGTCACGATATTCCTTGGCATACCGAAAATCAAAACATGTGGGGACCCAATGGAACTCCTTTTAATTTAAATTTCACCTACGAACTTTTCCATGTTGAATTTGACACCGCCATTTCTATTGGTTATATGGATGAAATTTTAGGAGAACAAGTAGGAGCCATGTTTAACATTAATACACACTTGCTTTTAGGTTCAACTTTTGACATGCATGGATGGACAACAGGCTGGATAGATGTTGATTATCCGGTTCGTGTAAATTACGAAATTCCTAATAATTACACATTTAATCCGGGCGAAGTGGTTACCATTCATTCCGATTATGAAGTATTACCCGGATGGGAGCTATATAGCCATTTTCCTCAAGCAGGAGTTATTTCGCTCGATTTAGATTATGGTTTTGGTTTGGATATAAACGCTGATGTCTGCTTGTTTGGTTGCGATAATATTCAAATTGCTGATGTTAATATGCCCGATGATTCCATTGCCATTTTTTATCTTAATGGACAAACGGGCGAAGTCGCTTATCCATGCGTAGATCCAAACAGCTTGCTTGGCTTTACAATATGCCACGATGATATACTGCCCATAACTTTTAACAATCTTTTTGGTATAGGCTTGAGTGGTTGGATTACCTTGCCTTATATCGAAACTACAGACTGGTTAGACGATAGCGATCCATGTCATCAAATATTGGGTGCAAATGGCGACAGTACGTATGCGGGAATAGATTTAGATATTATTCAATTTTTACATTTTCTTGCCGGCTTTATCCCACCACCACAAGGTCCTGCCATTCAACAATTCTTAGATATGCTTCATGGTACCTATAATTTCAGCATTATTTCTGTAGAATACAACTTACTTTCAGCTCATTTGGGCATGAGTAATACACTGCAACAGGATTTAACATTCACACCCACGGTTTATTCAATCTTTACTTTTCCAACCCCTGTTGAATATTGGATATCCGATCCACACAATGGCGACCAAGTGGTAAACCAGGGAGTGTCGGATAGTATTTCGTTCCCAACATGTATGGATTTTAAGTATCGGTATCCATGTTACAACTGGCCCCAAATGCCAATTGGTATGGCAGCACATTTAGGAAACGATTTTAACAACCACGTTTGGGACAGTATTGCTTTTAATTTCATTATTCAAGCTTTAGAATTTACAATAACGATAGACTTGCCCTTTAAATCGGCTATCGTTGTTCCCGAATTTTGCATACCACTACCGGATAGTACCGATAGTGAAAATGCAAATAACGAGGTTTGTGCACCTGCAGTAACCGGAGAAGAGTTGGTTCAGCTAAAACAGCTTAGCGATTCTACCGGAATAACCGGAACACATGATAATGGGAATACTGGCACCGATCCTCAGATTTTAGACTGGACTTTTCATATAGGGCCGCTAATTGACATAAGCCTTCCACTGGGGTATATTCCTTTAACTTGGTACAACAATACTTGGGAGTTAGCCGGATTTCAAGATACCACATTCCAAGGTATTGTGATGATACCAAATCCCGAATTTGAACTTGTTTCTATTACTCACAGCGACAACGTATGTGCCGGTGACAGTATCGGTTCCATTACAGTTACAGTGGCCAATGGAACGTTACCGTATATTTATACATGGTCAAATGGAATTGTTGATACAACCAATGCTACTTCTGACAGTATTACCGGCTTATTAAGCGGAACGTATAGTGTAACTGTAAGCGATATCAACGGTTGCACACATACTGCTTCGGCTACCATAATTGAAACCAACCCACCCATTTTTATGCAGTTGATTCCGGTAAATGTATTATGCCATGGTGATAGTACAGGTATTATATATTCACAAGTTACAGGTGGAACTCCGCCATATACATATCAGTGGACTCCAATGGGAGGCAATGGTCCCAATGCAACCAATTTGCCCGCCGGAACCTATACGCTATCCATAACAGATGCTGTTGGTTGTCCTAAAGTGGACAGTACTACGATAACAGAACCGACTACATCTCTTTCGGTAGTGCTTGATTCGTTAGAACATGTGTTGTGTTATGGAGGGAACAATGGATTTTTAGCCATTACAGCAAGCGGAGGCACACCTCCATACAGCTATATTTGGTCAAATGGCTCAACCAATGAAGACATATCTGATTTATACGCCAATACATATACTGTAACAGTTTCCGATGCTCACCATTGTACAATTACACTAACCGAAACGATCAATCAACCAACACTACTGGCTGGTGTTATAATGCCAACTCATGTAACTTGTTATGGATTATCAAACGGAAGCGCAAATTTAATTGTAGCAGGCGGCACACCTCCATATCAATATATATGGAGTACAGGCGATACAACTGAAGATATTGCCAATTTACCGACGGGAACTTATTCGGTAACTATTACTGACAGTCATCAATGTACTGCTATTGCTGAGGTCTTTATACAACAACCTTTTGCTCCGTTGTCGGCAACATATGAAACAACAGACGTTTTGTGTCATGGATACTCAACCGGTGCTATAAATCTTTCGCCTACAGGTGGTACGCCTGCATATAGTTATCAATGGAGTAGCGGACAAACAACACAAGACCTGAACAATATTCCAGCCGGCAACTATTCTGTTACCATAACCGACTTTAACGGCTGTACCGAGACGTATTCTATGACAATTAATGAACCACCAACCTATGTAAGCACGCAACTTCAAGTAACGGATGTGCGTTGTCATGGTGAAGTTAATGGAGCAATTAATTTGACCGTATCAGGTGGGGTTCCTCCTTACCAAATCCAATGGTCAAATGGTTCTGCTAATGAAGACATCGGTACATTATTGTCAGACTGGTATTTTGTAACCGTTGTAGATGCTCATGGGTGTATAATTGTTGATTCGGCATTTGTTCGGGAACCGGGAAAATTATATGCTGACGTTACTCAAAATACCGTAATTTGTATTAATGACACTGCCCACATCTATGTTTCAGCAACCGGTGGCACACCGGGTTATACATTTAATTGGAATACCGGTTCGCACGATACATTGATTCATGTATGGCCTACCGTAAATACCAACTATTCTGTAACCGTTACCGATACGCATGGCTGCATTTCTACAGTTGGAACAACGGTTCAAGTAAGACCGCCACTATCCGGTATTATTACGATTAATGATAGTATTATATGTAATGGAGAACCGCTAATTTTCTCGGGTTTAATCAATGGCGGTAATGGTCATTACAGCATTTTATTAAACGATACGTTGCCTATTGTGTCATTGCCTTTTACGCTTTATCCTGAATCATCGGCGTCGTATGTAATTAAAGTTGAAGACGACTGCAATACACCACCTATATATTATTACTTCAATGTTTTAGTTATACCATCGCCACCCAATAATTTACAAGCTGATATAATTTCGGGATGTGCTCCATTAACGGTTCATTTTATAGAATCGTCTCCTGATGAACATCAGACCTACTGGTGGAATTTTGGTGACCCGAATTCAGCTAACGTTAGCGAAAGTAAAACTCCTACACACACTTATGTAAATCCGGGCAATTATACAGTATCTTTAACAACGACAAATATATACGGTTGCCATACACAACAAATTATTCCAAATTTAATACATGTATATGCTATTCCCGAAGCAAAATTTGTAACAGACCCCTATACAATAACAATGCTCAATACTAATGTTCATTTTATCAATTTATCAACAGGTGCCTCGTCGTATTATTGGAATTTTGGTGATGGCGATTCTTCATCATATGAAAATCCGTATCATCAATATCCAAGTATTCCGGCTCAGTATAACGCCTATTTAGTAGCTATAAGCGAACATGGTTGTCTCGATACATCATGGCAAAGAATCGAAGTAATGGGTGAATATACTTTCTATGCTCCTACTGCATTTTCGCCCGATAACGATGGTAAAAATGAAGTATGGCGAGTATATGCTACTAATATTGACTTCAGCACATTCGATTTAGTGATTATAGACAGGTGGGGTGAGGTGATTTTTGAAACGAAAGACATAGAAAAGACATGGAATGGTAGAGCTAAAGATGGAGACAAATTAGTTCCGGTGGGGACTTATACATGGATTGCTAAGTTCAAAGACAATCATAACGTTACACGAACTAAAACCGGACCTGTTACCGTAATACATTAATATAAGCACCTATATCCAAATTGTAAAGCCAACCATAGCTTTTTTTTGGGAAATAAAACTTATTTATTTTCGTATAAGTACAATTCTAAACGTTGTTCCTTGGTTTATTTCGGAAGATTTAACAAAAATATTTCCTCCATGGTATTCCTCGATGATTCGTTTTGTTAAACTTAAGCCAAGTCCCCAACCACGTGCTTTTGTTGTATATCCTGGTTTAAATATGGTTTTTTGTTTTGATTTGGGTATTCCTTTCCCTGTATCTTTTACATCAATATAAACAGTTTGAATATTATCGCGAATAGTAACATCAATGGTTCCTTTACCATTCATGGCATCGACTGCATTTTTATATAAATTTTCTAGCACCCATTCAAACAAAGGAACAATAATAGGAATATACACATCTTTTAAGTCATTAAAATGTAAGTGATACTGTACGGACGAAGAAGTTCTTTTTTGCATATAATCCGTAACATTCTGGATAACATCAATAAGATTTGCATGCGTAGGCTTTGGTTGGCTTCCTATTTTTGAAAAGCGTTCGGCTATTAAATGCAGGCGGTTAATATCGTTTTCTATATCTTTAAGCATAACTGCATCGGTGGGAGGGTTTAGTTTAAGCAATTCGAGCCAAGCCATCAATGATGAAATTGGAGTGCCAAGTTGATGTGCCGTTTCTTTTGCCATGCCCATCCAAACCTGATTTTGCTCCGACTTGCGAATGGAGCTAAATGCTAAATAAGCTATAAGAATGAAAATAAAGAAGACAATCAACTGGATATATGGATAATAATTTAATTGTGAGAGAATTAACGAATCTTTGTAATATACAAGTTGTTTAGACTCGTCGGAAAATGTAATTTCTATTGGTTTGTAACCATGTTTCATTTCCTCTAGTTCCTGTCTTAAGTAATTTGGATCATTGGCTATTTTTAGGGTATCGATATTGCGGTACGAAATAATGCTATCATTCTGATCTACAACAATAACCGGAACCGTTTCATTATTCTTAATTACCATAAACAAGAAAGAGATATCTTGATTTAAATTTTCAGTAGATGCCAATTGTCGCATACCTTCAGCCCAAAGTTCAACTTTTTTTCGCTCTTCGATTTCAAGTTTTTTCACCAATTTGTTTGTTATCCAGAGCGATAAGGTAGAAATAATTAATGCTAAAAGGATTAAAAATAATTTCCAGATGTTTTTTTTCGAATATAAATTTACCGATATTTTCATTTTACTGAGCTAATGTAAAGCGTAAACTTACGCCAATATTGGTATTATAGGTTTCGAAGGTTGATGAAATCTTGGGTTTACGAACATCGCGTTTGTAGAATAGGCTTGCAGTAAAGTTAGGACCTAATTGATAATCAGCTGTAAATTCTATGGCGATGGTTTTATTGCCGCTGGTTAGCTGATTGAGCTGTTGATTATTGTTTAATTGATCGAGTTTGCGAATAAGCGCCATGTCGTTGCGGATGCTAACATTTCCACGTAAATTTAAATCACTCTTAAATGGTTTGCCATTAATATTGAAAGCCAAATCTTTAATTCTATAACCTGTCCCAATAATCAAATCGCGTTGTTGCATTTCGTTAATTTGGGTATTTGCCAAATTAAAAGAAAGGTTTCTCGAACGTTTATATTCTACTTTTGCTAAAATGCTGTTTTTCATTGTAACATCAACGCTAATAAGTGGGCTGAATTGTTCTGAAATGGAAACGCCATTGATTTCGCGTTCGGGAATAAAATTACCGAGCGAATATCTTACCCAGCTCAATCCGTCCATTGGATTATAATCGAGGTTGGTAGAAAACGAGTTGACGCTGTAGGTTGAGCGATAAGAATGAGCAATGGTTACACTTTGGAAATATTCTTTTATGATTTTAATGCCGGTAAGGCCTGTAAAATTTATACTCCAATTCGGGCTCATGGACATAATTCCGGGGAAGGCTGTTAAAGCAATGCTCGAAGGATTTTTACCTGAATATGCAGCTAAAAATGCAGGGATTAAAACTTCTTGCGAAGTAGGTCCATAACCGTCGGGAAAACCGGTGTTGGGGTCAGTCGCACCTTGATAATTATACGTTCCGGCATAGGCATTTTCCATTCTTAAAGCAGCCAATCGATTGGCTATGGTTATGCGGTAGTTTTTAAAATCTTCGAAAGCTTGAGAGAAATAATTGTCGCCAAATTTTTTAAACGATGTATTCCATGTGTTGTAAGTCATTGAAAAACTACCGGTATAAAGCTTATTAGATGATTCGAATTGCGACATGGATGCATTGTAATGGTAGTATTCAGAGAAATTCGACGATTCGGTTCTGTTGGCGCTGAGTTCAATACGCATATTTTTTACGGGCTCTACCGTTACTCTTATATTTAGGGTTTTTGAATTGGTCATTTGGTAGGGCATATTCAGTACCGAATCTTTTGTTATCCAACCATACTGTTCTGCTGCTTTACGTCCGAAATCAATATCCTGCATTCCAGAAATAAATTTCCACCCTGGCGCCCAAATTCCCTGATTATCCTGGCTCATACCTACAAATTGTGTGTTTGGAAGATATCCGGGCAAAATGGTTCCGTTGTTTTCAGAATAAGTAATATTTACGGTTTTTACCATCATTAATACGCGGGCAGTCTGCTCTAAGAATATAATAAATGGATTGTCTTGTTTATCGCGTTGACCGGTAACAAGCACATTTACTTCTTGGTAATCGCTGTCGGTGGTTAGAATGATTAAGTTTTCGTTAACAATATCGGTTTTTGCTTTAATTTCTTTTCCGTTTTTGTCGGTGAGCTTAGCAGTTACATCGATGGTTTTTAACTTATGACTTATAGGTTTTGGTGTTTTTGCTTTAAAATTTACAATTTTTGGCGGGTCGCCAACCTTGGGATATTGTACTTGTTCTTTTTCTTTCTTCGTCTTTTTAGCTTTTGCGTATTTTTGATTGATACGACTTAAAACAGGTATTTTGTTGTATAACTGCGTCATGTTTAAGCTGGAGCTAAGTTGTTCTGTGTTGCTGTTTTTGATGGTGTTTCCTAATTTAAGTTCAGCATTTGCAAGACGAGGTGATGTATTCCAATCGTATGTTCCTCCATACCGAGCATTTAAACTAATCCAATTAAATAACGGAATTTTATTGATAGGAACGGTATAATTCAAATCGAAATTATGGCGATAATTTGTAGTTCGACCTCCGTTTAAAATACCAGAAGGTCCGTTCCAAATGGTATCTTTCCAATGGCTGTATGCAGAAGCATCGTCTTTGCTTACTTTTTGACCATACATTACAGGCTCATCAATTAAAGCAATGTTTTCGGCATGGAAGTTAAATTTAAGCGATTTTGTAATATCGTAACGTAAATCGTAGCTGCGATTCCAAAAGAATGTTTTATTGTAAGTAGTTGGAAAAGGAGATGAGAAATCTTGTATGTTTCGCAATTGTGTTTCGTTATACGAACGATCCATGTCGGTCATAAACGAAAATTGCGAGGGCAGATAATAAAAATTAAAATCTTTTATTAACCTGAAAAAAGGTTTATTCAACAGTTTCACTTTTTGGAAAGGAGTAACGTTTTTTGGGTTCGCGTTAAAGTTATAAGTTAATGAGCCTCTGTACGATTTGGTATGGTTCATTACAGTATTAACATTGCGTGCAAATTGGTCGTTGAACGAATAGCTGAAAGCAAAATTTCCTGGATTTAGTGGATTGTTCCCTTTCGATTGTGTGTTAAATTTAACATTAGTAAAGTTTAAACTTTTTCGACGGATATAGTTTTGAGCTATATGCTTAATAGAGTCTTTTGTTGCTTTATCCGGAGCATTGTCGAGTGCTACATTAAACGGAATATCGGGGTCAAGCGGATTATATTGCGGGTTGCTAACTGTTTCGTTGTAACCAATGAACATCGGAACAGACAATTTTACTTTTTCCGGAACAAATTTTCCCAATTCCAGATTTGTAGAAACATCATACGAATAAATATCTTCTTTCTGACGTTCGTTTACTTTCTTTTCAATACTTCCAAAGCCTGCTCTACTTGTGCTACCGCTTAAGTTTACGGTACCAAAATCGGCTAAGCGAGCAGTTGTTCTAAGATTAGCAGCCCAACCGCCATTTTCGACAAAATTCGACAAACGAAGTTCGTTGACCCATACTTCAACACATTTTGGTAAGCCGTCATCTGCCATAGAATTGTTGTTTTTTGAACGGTTTCTAATACCAATCATAATGGTTTTAACATTACTTAGGTTAGGGTTTCCGACAACAGAAATTCGTTTATGGTTTGCATCTTCGATGGAAAATAAACTGGTGTAGGAGTAATTTCCATTTCCTGTTCTAATGGCATCGTTGCGTAATTGTTTTACATGCGATAATTCATTAAATTTAAAATCAAACATATTAGCTTCGGGCCATACTATTTTTCGGTGGTTTTCGTTTTCATTGTCATACGTGCCGTAGGGGGTAAGTTTAAGCGGTATTTCGTATTCGTAATAGTTGTTTTGATAATCGCTTCCTAAACGCACAAAAATACATAAATCGTTGTCGGAGATAGATCTTCCTTGCATGGCTTCGGCATGTACAAATAGCTGTAACTTTTCGTATTGACGCACATCAAGGTTTATGTTTTTGTATGCTGCACGTGCATCTCCATCGGCAAGTTCGCATACCTTAAGCACCATTGCTTGTTCGTTAAGCTGTCTGAGTTGTGGATTTGACGGGTCAATAACACGACTCACTCCGGGAGGCAAAACATAATTAACAGGTTTTTTAGAACCATTTTCTTCTATATTGACAGCTGAAATATCGAATGAGCAATCGTTCGGTTCTGAGGGCAAATAAGGTCCGGCTTCGAGCATTGACGAATTATATTTTCTCCATTCGTCGCGAACAATATCGAGTTTGGCAAAACGTAAAATTACATCGTTTTCAAATCCGCGTAAAAACATTCGCATAAAACGGATGGATTTAAAATCCTGAATATTTCCGATGGTGCTATCGGGCTCGGCTAATGGAATTTTAAATTGGTACCACTTTACGGGTTCTCCGTTTTTATTGGTTCCGGTAACTTCGTCCACAATATAATTTTCGCCAACTTGCAATTGATTGCGTTTGATGGCAACTTTATATTGAAAATAATTTTCGGATTCGCTTAAGGTATTATCTCTGTTGATGTCTTCGGTATTGGGCATAGTAGTAGCAGCAGTAGAATAGGGTTCGTTCGATTGAGCATCGGTAGGGCTATTGCCTTCCATGCCGTTATATTTTTTATATCTTCCAATTATTCCAACTTGTTGTTGGTCTAAATCGCCACCTCTGTAAAAGTGATAATCATCGGAGGCCGGGTCGTTATAGGCTAATTGGTATGCCATGCTTTGTGCTCCGAATTTGGCTTGAAGCGAATCGAGGAACCAATTATAAAACGAGCGTTCGTCGTTATCGCTTAAACCGTCTAAACCAATATCTTGGTAGGGTCGGTTAGCTTCGGTATTATCAAAAGCGTTAACAACAGATTGAACCAACGGGACACGTCCCCAGGAAGTTGTGTCGATAAGTGGAGTTTGCTGTGGGGTAGGGAATCCGTTTTCGAAGCTTTTTCTTCCGTCTTTCAATACGTCTTCTGAAATATCGCCTAAGTTGAAATATAAATAACCTCCTGTATGAGTGGTGTCATAAACAAAGGGGTCCATCATCCAAAATTCAATAAACTCATAGTTAGCCGCCTCGAAGTCGTTCATATCAATTTTTCGCATGATACCACCCCAACATCTTTGAGGGTTAAGCAAGTTTCCATTGGCATCAACATCGAGACTGTAATTATACATTCCTCTTTCTTTTGGGAAATAGGCTAAATTTAAAACAGAAATATACGAAGGTTGTCCGTTGGGTAGTTGCTTGTTCGGCCAGAGTTCGCGTTCGTAAACTTCGCGTGTTAAGTGGTTAATTTGATCGGGTCCGTCTTTTATGTAGGATGGAGTGGTTGAATTGTTTCTGTAAAAGACAGATGGATCGATGGTGTACCAAGCTAAGCGAGCACGCTTTTTACCGATTATGATGGTGTCCATTAACGATGCTTCGGGAAATAAACCCGTTTGTCCTTGCGGAATGGATGCCAATGTCCACGAACTTGCTGAGAGCAGGCTAAACGAAGCCTTGCTGCCTTCAAAATCGTCAATATAAGCTAATCCTTCTTTATTTGCATTAATAGCTTTGCTATGTCCCGGAATTAAATGCGCAAATTCTCCAAAAACGGTGATGTTCGATGGTGCCTTTGTTTCAAGAAACGGCAATTTATCAACGAGCTTTGTTAGCAATGGAGCATCGGTTTTATAGCTGCCATCAAATCCCCATATGGTATTAGAAATGGGTTCGTCGCCGATGTTTACTTTTTGTGTCAGCGGGCGTTCGGTTAAATTTAATATAGTGGCACCTAAGTTAAAGTCTTTGTTAAACTGATAGTTTAGGTGCATACCTAATAAGGTTTTGCTTTGAATGTTGAATAAAGATTGGCTTTCGAGTGATATTTTAATGGGTATGCCGGATTGTAAAATTCCCTGATTAATAATTTTAACTCTACCCAACGTATAATCGACCGTATAATCGACATTTTCGGTCAGTTTTTGTCCGCCGGCAGTAACAACAACTGAGCCTTGCGGTATATTCATTGCATTGAGCGAAATGTCGCTACCCGAAGCTGACTTGTAAGTGCCTTTCATGAAAAATTTATTTTTCTCGGCTACTTGTCGGGCTTTATATTGTGTAGAATCGTATAACTCAGTATATGCATAATCTCTTGCAATGTTAGCATAAACCGGATTTCCGCCTGTGATTTTATCGTAGAGGTATTTACCAAAAGGCTCTTTTACCGGGAATATAAGTCGTCCGTTTGAAGAATTAATGGTTATTTTGTCGATAAAGTCAAAACGCCCATCGGGTATGGGGTCTAAATTGTTGTTTAAACGGTCGAGATGAAAGACTTCCAATAGTTTTTTACTAGCGATATCTCCGGCCGGAACTTGTTGGGTAGCGGCACCGGTTCGGTCGTTTTGATACCAAACATCAAGTATAAAATCCTGGTTATTGAGTTGGTAAGCACCAATTGAATAAATATTTTTCATCATCAACTTCCACGAAGGATGATTAGGACTGAGCGATGTGGGTTTTATGAGTTTTAATATTAATGACTTGGGTGAAGGAACAGTATTAGAAAATTCTCCTACTCTATAGGTTTTTCCGCCGGCAGTATATTCGTAAGCTACGGCTAAAACCTCGTCGGCATTTAAGGCAGAATTGAGCGAAATATATCCTAAATTGGAGTTGAACGTATATTCTGATGGATTTAATAAACGCATCGATTCTATTTTTTCAAAATCGACACCCGTTCTGTATCCGTTTTGCTGCAATACGTTGGAAGCTTTTGTAATATCTCTGATATCGGGGAGCACATATTCAATGGTGCTTAATGTATTGATGGTATCGCATGGATAAGGGGTTGTAATAAAGGGGTTAAGCGAAACATTGGGTGAAAAAATGTTTGAAGATCCATCGGGTGCTGTACCTTCGCCTAAATCGTAAAATGCAACGATGTTACGTGTGTCGGTGGTATTTCCTTGCTTATTGGTTACCCAAACTTCCATTCGGGTAATAGTAATGCCTCCACCTATGATGGGCAGGTTTTCGAGAAATTGGTCGTAGTTGTCGTAAAAGAATTTATTTAAAAAGAAGTGTCGGTTTGCTTCGTATTGGTCGGCTGTTACATTAAATTCGCTAACCTGTGCACCTCCTTGAACTTCGACCACTTGCGACTTCCCTTTTTGTTGTGAGAAAATGTTGGAAACAGTAAGTTTTCCGAATTGAAGTTCGGTTTTAATACCAAACAACGTATAACTTCCGTTTATCAACGAGCCTTGCAAAGGTAAACTAACATTTCCTGCTTCAATTTTTTTAATAATTTCGTCTTCTTTACCTTCGTATCCCAATTTCATTTTATTTTCAAACTCAAATGAGGCTTCGGTATTGTAATTTGTAGTTAGCTGAAGTTTATCGCCAATTTTACCCGTAACGCTCATTTGTATTTCTTCTTTGAAATCGAACGTGGTTGTTTTTCTCTGATTGAAAGGAAGGGTAGGGTTATTGTTTTTAGAAATATTAATACCGAAAATGAGTTTTGCCGAGCCGGTTGGTTTAATGTCGATTACGTTAGAGCCGAATATTTGTTCAAAAACTTGTCCCGGAACTTTAATTTGCGGGACTAAATTCGATTGATGTTCAAAATTTTCTGAACGGAATCGTTGACGCCAATAATTTTTTACAGCTCTATCGAATTCGGCTTTATTGTATTCTTCAAACGAATAGGTTTGTGGGTAGCGATAATCGATGGAGCCTATTTTTTCTTTTACTTCGTACTCGTTGGTTTCGTGGTTGTATTCTACATTGGTTTTAATGTTTCCGGGTTTTTGTAAAAATAACTTCGATTCGTAGCCGTCTTCCGTTCCGGGTGTGATTCCCTGATCGTTGAATGGAAAAGGCAAAACTCGGTTGGTGTCGGGCTTGCCGCTATCCGGGGGAGTAATATTTCTAGGGTAATCGTAAATATTGTTCGTATTTACCTGCCATATCAGCGGATAAAACACTGACAAAACTGAAAAAAATATGATATGTGTAAGTGTAAACTTCAAAACTATAATTGCTTCAATGCTTGTTTAATCAACTCTTCGGTTGTAACAGATGGATTTGTACGTAGTATTTTATCTATCACTTTTTCAGACATATTTTTTGAATATCCGAGCATAAATAATGCAGATAACGCTTCTTCTTTAATTGTATTGTGTGAAGGTGAAAATATTTCGTCATTTCCGCTTATTTTTCCCATTTTGTCGCGTAATTCTACAATGAGACGCTCGGCTGTTTTTTGCCCTATCCCTTTTATGTTTTTTAACGCTGCAACATTTGCACTTCTTATATTTTCTTCAATTTCGGCTGAGGAGCTTGCCGATAACATTGTTCGGGCAGTATTTGCTCCGATTCCACTAACCGAAATGAGCATTCTAAACAATTCTCTTTCTTTTGTGTCCGAAAAGCCAAATAATAAATGTGCATCTTCGCGTATGATTTGATGCAGATAAAGAAGAACGGGATGGTTTTGTTTTGAAAGAAACGAAGTGTAAGTCTGAAGGGATATTTCTGCTTTGTAACCAACTCCATTGCAATCGATTATGGCGTAAGTAGGAGAAATTTCTACCAACAAGCCTTTAATGTATTCGTACATAAACTATTCGTTAGTGGTTTCACGTTTTAGGCTGGCAACCGGATTTTTGGTTATTTCGTTGTATTCGGCTCGTTTGTTCCAAATATCTATTGCTGCGAAGAGTGCATGGCGAAACGACGAAGGATTTGCCATGTTTTTATCGGCAATATCGAATGCCGTTCCATGGTCGGGTGATGTCCTGACAATGGGTAATCCTGCTGTATAATTTACACCATCTTCAAAAGCCAATATTTTGAATGGACTGAGACCTTGGTCATGATACATGGCTAATATTGCATCAAATTTTTTATACGTTAACGATGCAAAAAAGCCATCTGCAGGGTAAGGACCCATAGCCATGATTTTTTCATCCCGAGCTTGTTTAATGGCAGGAATAATTTCGTTCTGTTCTTCTTTGCCGATTAAACCGTTGTCGCTGGCGTGAGGATTCAACCCAAGAACGGCTATTTTGGGGCGATTTATACCAAAATCTTTCTCCAGCGATTGATGGATGAGCCTGATTTTTTTTAAAATTAAATCCTTTTTTATATATTGTGAGATTTCGTTGATAGGTATGTGTCCGGTCAATGTTCCTACTTTTAAATTTTCACTAATTAAAAACATTAGTACATCATTGTTTCCGAATTTGCTTTGTAAATATTCGGTGTGCCCGGGAAATTGAAATTGATTTGATTGTATAGCTTGTTTATGGATTGGAGCAGTAACAATAGCATCGATGAGGCCTTTTTTTAAATCGTCGGTAGCGCGTTCCAGCGAAATAAAGGCTGCTTTACCGCTCATTAGAGTTGCAGCTCCGGGTTCAGCTTTAAATTCATCATTGAGAACATTAATAAGATTTGCCCGCTTTGGATTTGCTTCTACGGGGTATTTTATCAAATTGAAACTAAAATTGTCCATTCCAATATTTTTTCGATAATAAGCGGCTATTTTTGAGGAACCATAGACTATTGGAACGCACATATCGTAAATGCCGTTATCTGCCAGTGTTTTTAGAATAATTTCGTATCCTATACCATTGATATCACCATGTGTGATGCCAATTTTTAATTTTGTGTTATTCATGTTTTTTTACATTAAGGTTATATTTCCTGTTTCGGTGTGAGTTGTAAAGGTTATCATAGGCAAGCTTCCGGATGAAATAAATATTTCTTTATATTTTTTGTCTTGCAAAATAAAGGTGGTCCCTTCTGTTTTTTGAGTCTTTTCTTTTACTTCAAAATTCCAGGAGCTGTCGTTTTCAAAGCTTACTTTAAATACCTTATCAGAGAATTGTATCGTTGCATTAACTGCGGTTTCTTTTACTGTTCCATCCGACAATGTAGAATACATTTTAGCTGTTTTAATGTTGGTAAAATTAGTGGTGTCAGCGGTTTCATTCATAGCTGTTTGGTTGTTTTCTTGTTTGCTGCCCGAACAAGCAAACAAGAAACTTATGAAGATAATGAATATCAAATTCCTGTTCATAGCGATATTATTTTATGGTTGAAAATTGTTCTAATTGTTTTTCTAACGCAGCCAATTTTGTTTCGGCATCATGCTTTTTGGCTTTTTCGTTTTCAATAACCTGAGCCGGAGCTTTGCTTACAAAGTTTTCATTTTGGAGTTTTTTGTTAACAGAATGTAAAAAACCTTGATAGTATTCGATTTCTTTTTTTATTTTTTCGATTTCTTCTTCAGCGTTCACAAACTGATTTAATGGAACAAAATATTCGGTAGTTCCGACTAAAAAGCCAATAGCAGCCGTTTCCGGTTTTTCAAAAGAAATTTGTTCAAGATTGGCTAATTTTTGAACGATAGGCAAAAAGGCAGTTAAATGATAATTCTTACGTTGAATGGAAAGAATGAGCTTTTCTTTTTGGGGGATGTTTTTTTCTATGCGGATATTTCTGATTTGGGTAATGAGTTGTTTAACTTCTTCCATGGCCATTAATTCTGCCTTGTCCGAATTGTTGGCAGTTGGATAGTTTGCATACATAATGCTTTCGCCATCTTTCCGATTGTTCAAATGTTGCCATAATTCTTCGGTGATAAATGGCATAAATGGGTGTAATAGTTTTAACAAGGTGTCGAAAAAGGATAATGTGCTTTGATAGGTAATTTTGTCAATGGGTTGGCCAAATGGTGGCTTAATGATTTCGAGATACCACGAGGAAAACTCATCCCAAAAAGCCTTGTATATTTCCATTAATGCTTCTGAAATTCGATATTTGTCAAAGTCATCTTCCGATTGAATAATAGTATTGTTGAGGCTTTGTTGGTACCATGCAATTGCTTTTTGTGCATATTCGGGTTGTTCTGCATTTTCATCCACTTGCCATTGCTGGATGAGGCGAAACGCATTCCAAATTTTATTTGCGAAATTTCTACCTTGTTCGGTCAATGCTTCGTCAAATGGCAAGTCATTTCCGGCTGGCGAACATAAAAGCATTCCGACTCTTACTCCGTCAGCTCCGTATTTTTGCATGAGTTCAATCGGGTCGGGAGAATTACCAAGTGATTTTGACATTTTGCGTCCCAGTTTATCGCGAACAATACCGGTCAGATAAACATTTTTAAATGGTTTTTCGTTACGGTATTCATAACCGGCAATAATCATGCGAGCTACCCAGAAGAAAAGAATTTCCGGAGCCGTGATTAAGTCGTTGGTTGGATAGTAGTAGCGAATATCTTCGTTGTCCGGATGGCGTATTCCGTCGAAAACCGAAATCGGCCATAGCCATGAAGAGAACCATGTGTCAAGTACATCATTGTCTTGACTTAGTTGTTCTTTGGTAATGGCAGGATATTTTTTCTTTGCAAGTTCCAGTGCTTTTTCTTCGTTCTCTGCAACCACGAATTCGTTAGGGTTATGGTTGATATACCAAGCCGGAATGCGATGTCCCCACCATAATTGTCGGCTAATGCACCAATCTTTAACATTTTCCATCCAATGCCGATAGGTGTTTTTGAATTTGGGAGGAATGAGTTGAATGGTGTCGTTCATGACGTTTTCTAATGCCGGTTCGGAGAGTTTTTTCATTTTTAAAAACCACTGGGTCGAAATGCGTGGTTCTATTACTACGTTTGTTCGCTCGCTGTAGCCAACTTTGTTAAGATATGCTTCCGTTTTAATGAGTAATCCCTCTTTTTCGAGTTCTTTTGCAACCAGTTTACGCGCTTCGAAACGATCGACACCTACAAAAAGTTGAGCTTTTTCGTTTAATGTTCCGTCTTCGTTAAAGGTATCAATGACCTCGAGGTTGTACTTTATTCCAAGCTCATAATCGTTGGGGTCGTGGGCGGGTGTTACTTTTAAAGCTCCGGTTCCAAAATCCATTTCAACATATTCGTCGGTTATAACAGGAACCATACGGTTTACCAGCGGAACTCTTACTTTTTTACCGTGGTATTTTTTGTAGCGTTCATCGTTTGGGTTAACACATAAAGCCGTATCGCCCAAAATGGTTTCGGGGCGTGTAGTTGCAACCGGAATAAATTCATTGGTATCTTCTACAAAGTACTTTACGTAATATAGGTTAGAATTTTCTTCTTTATAAATAACTTCTTCGTCAGACAAGGCTGTTTTTGCCTGTGGATCCCAATTTACAATACGAATACCTCTGTAAATTAGACCCTTGTTGAATAAATCGACAAAAACCTTAATGACGCTTTCGCTCAGCGATGGGTCCATGGTAAAACAAGTTCTGTCCCAATCGCACGAAGCACCGAGTTTTTGAAGCTGTTCGAGAATAATCCCACCATGTTTTTCTTTCCATTCCCAGGCGTGCTTTAAAAAATCTTCGCGTGTGAGGCTGTTTTTGTCAATGCCTTCTGCTTTAAGTTTAGCGACCACTTTTGCTTCGGTAGCAATAGAGGCATGGTCGGTTCCGGGTACCCAACATGCATTTTTACCCTTCATGCGGGCACGACGAATGAGAACATCTTGTAAGGTGTTGTTAAGCATATGTCCCATGTGTAAAACACCCGTTACATTAGGAGGAGGAATTACGATGGTGTAAGGTTCGCGATGATCGGGAACGGAATGAAACATTTTATGATTCAGCCAATATTTATACCACTTGTTTTCAATTTCTAACGGATTGTATTTGCTCTCTAACGTTTTCATCTTTGCATTTTTTCGACTGCAAAAATAGCAATTAATTCGTTATTATTAAATAAGTTCAATTACCTTTTTTTTGTAAGCGGTTTTCCCTTTATAATGTACTATCTTGTATTAACTCAAATTTTTATCTAAATTGTTTTAGAAAATTTATTTTAAAAATATTTATCTTCGAGCAACCTTAAAAAAATATTGACGTCTTTTAGAAAAAATAAATTATCATGTTAAAATATAACATATTAGCTTTTTTTATTGTTTATTTGTGTTTTCACGTTAATGCACAAATACAAATTAACGAGTCATTTACACCTCAACAATTAGTTCAAAATTACTTTATCGGAGGTGGTGTTACGGTTACGAATGTGCAATTTCATGGCGCATTAACAAGCACAGGAGCTACATGTAATCAGATAGCATATTTTTCAAATGGAAATTCCACCAGTCTTGGTATGGATGCCGGGATTGTAATTACAACCGGTTGTGTAAATAATGTGCCGCAGAACGGTAGTGCTTTTATGTCAAACGATTTGGGTTTATCGGGTGTTCCGGAGCTTACAAACCTTGCCGGTGCTCAAACGTATGATGGAGCTGTTTTAGAATTTGATTTTATTCCTTTAGACAATCAGGTTTCGTTTACTTATATTTTTGGTTCTGAAGAATATCCTGAATTTGTAAACGCTGGATATAACGATATCTTTACTTTTTTTATTACCGGTCCAAATCCGGGAGGAGGAAATTACACCAATCAAAATATAGCATTAATACCAAGCACTTCTACACCTGTGTCTATAGATAATGTAAATGCAGGATCGTATTCGCAATATTTTGTAAACAATGACGGTTCAAGTAATCAGCCTGTTTTTGATGGCTTTACTACTCCGCTTAATGCTGTTGCTGATGTGGTTCCTTGCCAAACGTATCATTTAAAAATTTGTATCGCTGATGCCGGTGATGGAATGTATGATTCCGGTGTGTTTTTAAAACGAAATTCATTAAGTACAGATGCTATAGATTTGGTTGTAAGTTATTCTTCGGGAAGTGCTCCGGCAGGCGAAGGTTGTTCTACAGCTACGGTTACTGCAACTATTGGAAATGCTCCATCGTCTCCGGTTACCGTTAATTATACCATTGGCGGAACTGCCTCTAATGCAGACTTTACACAGCCGATTCCGACAAGCATTACGATTCCGGCAGGACAAACTTCCGCTTCCTTCACTCTTAACCCTGTAATTGATGGCTTGACAGAAGGAACGGAATATGTTGTGTTTAGCATGCCCAGCGGTTGCGGTGGTTTTTCATATGATACAGTTTATGTTGCTGACAATTCTGTTTTATCTGTTAATGCCGGTCAAGATCAGACCTTATGTGCCAGTGCCATGCCGGCTACTTTAACAGCAACACCCACAGGCGGAGTTGCTCCCTATTCATATTCATGGAATAATGGAGCAGGAAATTCACAAACAGTAAGTGTTTCACCGGCAACTACAACGCATTATCAAGTAACGGTTACGGATGCATGTGGTCAATCAGCAACCGATGTCGTAGATGTAATTGTTATTCCGAATCCTACTTCAACTTTTACAGCGAACACTCCAATTTGTGCAGGTGATGTTGTAAATGTTCAATATACAGGGAATGCTTCAGCTGCTGCTACTTATAATTGGGATTTTAATGGGGCTACCATAATAAGTGGCGGAACGGGTCAAGGTCCTCATCAAATTACATGGAACACAGCAGGAACATATACCATAAGCTTGTCTGTTACCGAAGGAGGTTGTAATAGTTCGCCTTCACAACAACAAGTTGTCGTTTATGATTTAGGTTCTTCGTATTGTTGTACCATGCCAACACCCAATGCAGGACCGGACAAAACCATTTGTGGATTATCAACCTCTCTCGAAGCAATAAATTCAATGGCAGGGACTTGGACTTCTGTCCCGGCTACTGCAACGATTAGCCAATCTACGAACCCTCATTCAACCGTAACGGTTCCAAACGAAGGAACATATCAATTTATTTGGACCGAATCTACATCAGCATTTTGCACCAATAGAGATACGGTAGTGATAACGTTTATACAAACCCCTGTCGTGAACTCCGGAAGTGGCGGAATGGTTTGTACGCATTCATATACATTCTCCGCTACAACAAACATTGGCGTTGGGACATGGACTGCAAATCCATCTGTTGGAGTTACTTTTACCGATATTCACAATCCTAACGCAACCGCTACTGTTACTAACGATGGTGTATATACTTTTACTTGGACAGTTGATAATAATGGTTGTGTTAGCAGTTCTCAGAATCAGGTTAGTTTTTATGAGCAACCTGTTGCTTTTGCCGGAAACGATGATGCAGTATGCTCTTTAACCTATAATTTGCAAGGCTCAACCAATGCGGGAGTAGGGACTTGGACCGGCGTTGGTCCCGGAACCATTTCTTTTAGCGGAGGAGTTAATAATCCAACGGCTACGGTAACAGTTTCTAATACCGGTCAATATACTCTTGTTTGGACGGTTGATAATCATGGATGTACGGATGCCGATACCGTTTCTTTATTATTAACACAAGTCCCAACCAGTACTTTTACTGTTGATACTATTAATTGTTCCGGACAAACAACAATGGTTACGTATACCGGACAATCTGCTTCCAATGCAATATACACATGGACGTGGGATGGTGGGAATGCTATCCCGGGCACCGGTGCCGGACCGCATGTTGTTAATTGGTCTTCAACAGGCATTCATAATATTTCTCTTACTGTTTCTGTTAATGGATGTACTTCTACCAACACAAGCGTCAATATTTTGAATCCTACACCACTTATGAGTTCAATAGTTAAGACAGATCTTCTGTGTTACGGAACCATTGACGGAAAAGTAGATTTAACGGTAACAGGTGGTCGTTTGCCCTATAGTTTTCAATG
>DAOOWN010000049.1:0-21677 GCA_035371305.1 Bacteroidales bacterium | reverse complement strand
CTTATATGGAATTCAGCGTATCAATGTCGAAAATCCCAAATCGCATTTAACTCCGGTAATTGATATGCCAAACAGCATAAAAGCTGAAAATAGTTACACTGTTAAAGTAAGCGAAAAAGAAGGGAAAGAAATGGATTATACATTAGCTCTTGTTGACGAAGGGTTATTAAGCCTAACTCACTTCAGAACTCCCGACCCATGGGCAACTTTCTATGCTAAAGAAGCTTATCTGTTTACCCAGTGGGATTTGTATGATTATATCATTCAAGGATTGGCCGGTAAACTTATGAATATCATTTCTATTGGTGGTGACGAAGCATTAAAAGAAGCTATGGATGCTATAGAAGCTCAAAAAGCCAAACGCTTCAAACCAATGGTAATTTTCATGGGACCTTGCCATCTAAAATCAGGCTCCACCAATTCTCATAAAATTGATATTCCCAATTACATGGGCGAAGTAAGAGTAATGGTCGTTGCACGTCATGACATTGCATACGGAAATGCCGAAAAATCGGTTAAAGTTATTAAACCACTCATGGTAATGCCCTCATTGCCAAGAGTTTTATCAACCGAGGACAAATTAACCATGCCGGTAGCCGTTTTTTCAAACGATAAAAATCTTCAAAAAGCTCAAGTAACAGTTAAAGTTACTGGTCCGGTAAGTATTTCGGGTAAAAATAATCAGGAAATCACGCTTAAATTTAACGGTGATAAAACCATTTATTTTGATCTTGTAGCACAAAAAACTTCCGGAATGGCTACAATTGAAGTAACTGCAGTTTCCGGAGCTGAAAAATCAAATACTACCACTCAAATTTATGTAAGAAATCCCAATCCATTTACTTCAGAAAGCAATGGATATCTTGTAGAAGGAGGTAAAAGTTTAATGATTCCCATTGCACCGCTTGGAATTAACGGAACCAATTTCACTACACTTGAAATAAGTGCGATTCCATCACTTAATCTAGAAAAACATATCGATTATCTAATTGGTTATCCACACGGATGTCTCGAACAAACTGTTTCTAAAGCATTTCCACAGCTCTACTTAGCCACACTTTCTGATATTCCTCCGCAAAAGTCGAAGGAAATTGAAACCAATATAAAAATTGCATTGCAAAAAATGCAGAAATTCCAGACCTATCAAGGTGGATTTGCATATTGGCCGGGTGAACAAAATATTGACGACTGGGTAAGCAGTTATGCCGGACATTTTTTGGTTGAAGCTCAAAAAGCCGGTTATACATTACCTGCAGGAATGCTCAACAAATGGAAAAATTATCAAAGACAGGCAGCAGAAAAGTGGATGGATAAAGGACCTTCATCGCAATATATTCAGGCCTACCGATTATTAACGTTGGCTTTGGCTGGTCAAAATGAAACAGGTGCAATGAACCGTTTATTGCAATCAAAGAATTTATCCGATTACGCTCGCTATCCACTTGCTGCAGCTTATGCATACAACGGAAAAAATAAAATAGCAGAACAACTTCTAACTTCTTCAAAACCTGTTTACACCCGCTATATGTTCGAAGATATTTATGGCAGTGATATGCGCGAAAAAGCATTGGTTGCCATTACCTACTCCACGATGAATAAGAGAAAAGAAGCATTTATCACCATTAAAGAATTGGCAAAGATGCTTTCATCAAACTCTTGGTATAGTACACAATCATTGTCATTTGCATTCGTTGCATGTGCTAATTACTTACAAGGCGAAAAACTCAGAACTCCTATGAAGATAAATTACAGCATTGACAATAAATCGCAGACAGCTGAAAGCTTCAAGTATTTTAAATCTATTCCTATTGATAATGCTAATATTAAACATAGCTGTAATTTGCAAAACAACTCATCGTTCCCAATTTATGCACAAGTCATCAGAAAAGGAATCTTACCCACTGAAAGTGAAAAAGCTTTTGAAAAAGGATTGAGCCTGAATATTAATTACACTGCATATAATGGTGGTGTATTAGATATCAGCGACATCAATCAGACTACAGACATGTATGCTGTTGTTCAGGTTACCAATAATACTGCTGAATATCAAAGTCGTTTGGCATTAACCTATACAGTTCCTTCGGGTTGGGAAATTCTGAATGATAGAATGGTTGAAACGGCTACCAATGAAAATACCTATACTTATGAATACAAAGACATCCGCGATGATAAAGTAATGTATTATTTTGGCTTGGCTCCACATCAGACAAAGACCTTTAAAGTTCCTGTAAACGCAACATTTGCGGGCAAGTTCTATCATCCGGCTGTATATTGCGAAGCCATGTACCGCGATGATATTAGAGCACAACTAAAAGGCTACTGGATAGATGTAAAAGCTTCAAAATAATGCAAATAATAATTAATGAACAGATTGTAAATCTCGACCTCAAAAAAAATCTTTTGCACGAAGGGAGGTTTGGGCTTACATTCTGTACATCATTAAAGAATGGTAAAAAAATAATAATCAAACAATACAAACCAAAAAAAAACGACCACGAATTCGAACGTAAACGATTCAAAAGGCAAGCTGAAATTGCAAAACAACTTTACCCTGAAATAAATGCAGATTCTATTGAAATTGAAGACCAATTGTTTTATTATCATGAATTTATTGAAGGAAACACACTTAGTTTTCCATTGAAGAAAGAAATCAGAAAAAACAAAGAAGAAACATTGGTTCTGGTTTTAAAGGAAATTCAACGCCTGCACCAATTAAATTATATTCATACAGATATTAAACCTTCAAACTTCATTGTAAGAAATAAAGAAGTTTTTATTCTCGATTTTGGCAGTTGTATACAGGTTGGCGAAAAGGTTCCACTCGATTACATTATACCGTTTACTATGATTTATGCTCCTCCTGAAATGATTGTAAATCATTATGAGATTTGTAATTTTAGCAGCGACTTGTACATGTGGGGCTTATTAGCATTTCAAATATTAAGTAAAATGCTACCCTTTTCGCATTGCAATCCTGTTATGTTAATGCATCAACAATTAAATAGCAAACTTCCATACCATTACGTTAAAGATAAAAAATGGCAGAATGTCATTCAAAAAGCAACTGAAAAGGTTATATTTCCCAAACCACCTCATTTTTACAAAAAGGAACAAATAGATGCCATTTTATTAAAAGGCATAGAAAAACGATACCAAACAGCAGATGAACTACTAAAAGAACTTTCAGAATAATGAGAGCTGATCGCTCTTTAAATGAAACGATTTTCTATGATATTTTGTATAGCCATATTTTTCAATAGCTTCCACATGTTTTTGAGTAGGATAACCTTTATTCTCATCCCAATGATATTGAGGGAACTCTTCATGAAGTTTTAGCATAAAATCATCACGGTAGGTTTTTGCAAGAACTGACGCTGCAGCTATGTTCATGTATTTTCCATCACCTTTAACGATGGTCTGATGTGGAATATCTTTATATACATAAAACCTGTTCCCATCAACAACTATGAATTCAGGTTTCGTTTTAAGTTTATCAAGGCTACGATGCATGGCCATAATGGACGCTCTTAGAATATTAAATTTATCAATTTCTTCGTTTGTACAATAAGCAACTGCATAAGCAACCGCAATTTCTTCGATAATGGGTCTTAACTCATATCGTTTTGCTTCGCTCAGTTTTTTAGAATCATTCAGCCCTTCTATATTGCAATTTTTAGGAAGTATAACAGCAGCTGCAAAAACTGGTCCTGCAAGGCAACCTCTTCCGGCTTCATCGCAACCGGCTTCAATTTTATCCGACTGAAAACAAACTTCCAACATAAATTTAAACAATAAAAAAGGGTGTGAAAAACACACCCTTTATTCAATTCTTTAAGACCTTTTATCTACGATTTGAACGTTGGTCGTTATCGCGGTCATAAGCTTGTTTTACAACTAAAGCTTTACCTTGAACTTCTTTACCATTGAGTTCGTTGATAGCATTTTGTCCGTCTTGGTCATTTGCCATTTCAACAAAACCAAAACCTTTTGAACGACCGGTCATGCGATCCATAATAACTTTTGCTGAGTTAACTTCACCATAATTTTCGAAAAGTTCTCTCAAGAAATTGTCCTGAATTTTAAAATTCAGATTTGCTACAAAAATGTTCATAAAAAAAATAAAAATTAATAATTAATAAATAATAAAGTGAAAGATTATTCAATAAATCAACAAAAGCTAATAAATTTTAAATCTTTCTAATACAAAGATACTGCTTTTTTTTAAAACAAAAAATTAATTTTCAATAATCTACTGAATTAATGTTGAAATGCCCTTTAATAGTATTTCATTCTCTATGCTATCTAAAATTTCATAACGTTCTCCTTCGCTTACTCCTGTTACAACAAAGCGTTTTTTAAATACATACTGAGAATCGTTTCTGTTTTGTAATTCTAATACAAAATAATTTTGATTTTCTTTTTGTAAGGCAGTTTCAGGAACCGACCATCCATATTTATCGTGGTACCATATTTCTGTTAAAACAAAGGAGTTTACAAATAAGTTGATTTTATCGTATGAAATTGGTTTTGCAAAGGCATTTACGGTGTGAGTTTCGTTATCTATTGCCTTTCCTATTGATGTTATAACTGCAAAATATAGCTTTTCTTTTTCGTTAATTCGATAAAAAATTAAAGAATCGCCAATATGAATATGAACAGCATCTTTTTCAAAAAGTGGAATATAAAGTTGCATTTTATTGGGATCTATAATTTCAAAAAGTGTAATATTCGGTTGTACATAATTTCCAATTGTTAGATTTTTAAATTGTACAACGCCGTTAATGGGAGCTTTGAGTGTTATTTCATTTTCTATTTTACCGTCCTCAATTAATGAAGTATTCATACCTATCAATTTTAGCAATGATAGCATCGAGTTATATTGAATCATTGCACTTTTATATTCCGTTTCTAATTGTTGAAAATCTTTGGTTGAAATAATCTTATCGTTTAGCAACTCTTTTTGGCGTTCATAATCTTTTTTAATTGATTGAAATTTGAAAAAAGCGGTTGCATAATCTTGTTGAACTTTAATAATTTCATTTCCTGATAAACTAATTATTGGCTGACCTTTTTCTACATTTGTTCCATCTAAAACCCATATTTTTGCAAGAGTAGCATTAAATGGAAAACTTACACTTACCATTCCTTCAGGCAACGATACAATTTTTCCATTTGCTTTGATTTTTTCGTGAAAGCATTGTTTTGTTATTTTCCCAAGTTGCATTTGAGCCTGCTCAAATTGATTTTTTGTAACAATAATGGTTTCAATACTATCCACTTTCTGTTCATTCTTGTTTTCATCGTTAGAATTACATGAAACAAAGAACAAAACAACCAATACTATCATTAAACTAGTTTTCATAATTCATTCTTAAAAATTCATAATAATTTGTATATATGTCATTTAGCAATTGATAATAGTCTTTTTTAAGTGAAATTAAATTTTCAATTGATTGTATCCACTTAAAATAATCAATATTTCCTGACGTTAAATTTTTATTCAATAATTCAAAAAGCATCTTCCCTTCTTCTTTTAATACCTTTCTATATTCTGTTATACGAATAAACTGTTTTTGTAATAATTCATTCATTTGATTCATTTTCAATTTTTGCTCATTTATTTTAAATTGAACAAAGTAATCGTATGCTTCAGTATTTAATTTTAAAGATTTAATTTTTGCGGCTTGACTTCCAAAAAATAAAGGAATGCTCAACCCCAATTGATAACCATTATAGGCTTTTTGTGGTGAATATGCATTACTGCCGTTAAAATATTGAATTGTTATGTCCGGTAAAAGCTTATTTTTCTCAATTTTAATTTCATTTTCCAATAATTGTTTATTTAATTCCAACATTTTATTATTAAGCATGAATAAAGTATCGGAAAGTGTAAAAATATCTTGAAAATCAAAAGGAACAGTTATAAATGCAGAATCGCCAACATACCAACCTAACTCCTTATAAATATTCTGAAAAAGGATTTCCGAGCTCTGATATTCTGTTTGAATCATGGTTTTCTTTAATTGAAAATTTAACAACTCCATCTTAGTTGTATTTCCCATCTCAAAGCTTTTATTTAATAGATGTTGGTAATTTGTATACAATGAATCAACTTCTCTGAAAAACTTTCTTTTCTCATCGTTAATTTGAATTTGTCTATATAATAAAGTTACATAGGTTTCTATGAATCTTTTTTGTTTTTCATATCTCAATTGGACCAATTGATAGTTCGTGTTATACCATTCTTTTTGAGCAAAAAAGTATGTGGGAAAACGAAATGACTGCTCAATTCCAAAAACCTGTAAAGGATGACCATTTTCTGCAAAATTATTTTCGTCATATTGATTGTAAACCTTGGTCTTTTCGATGTCATAAGACGTTTTTTTCAACATTTTTGCAGATAATATCTGTTGTTGATTACTTTTTAATTGAAGTGAATTTTCAACAGAACGTTTTATAGCTTCATCCAACGTTAACGTTTTTGATTGAGCCATTGAATTTGAATTCATAAACAAGAAAAGGAGGAGGATGGGAACACTTGACTTGCGAACAATTTTAAACGGGAACCAACGAATTGTTTCAATCGATTCCAAAAACGCATATAATAAGGGTAAAGCTATTAAAGTGAGCATAGTTGATGTTATTAATCCGCCAATAACGACAGTTGCTAAAGGTCGCTGAACTTCAGCACCAGCCGAAGAACTAATGGCCATTGGTAAAAATCCTAATGCTGCAGACGAAGCAGTCAATAAAACCGGACGTAATCTGTCTTTTACTGCACGAAATACACGCTCCTTAATATCGGTAACTCCTTTTTGTTCCAATTCATCCATATGCTCAATTAATACAATACCATTCATAACCGCAATACCAAACAAAGCAATAAAACCAATTCCGGCAGATATACTAAACGGCATATCTCGCAGCCAAAGAAGGGTAACACCTCCAACCGTTGCTAATGGCACCGCTAAAAATACCATGGCTGCTTTTTTTAGAGAACGTAAGGCAAAATGAATGAAAATAAAAATAAGTAACAATGCTATCGGCACTGCATACATTAATCTTTTTAAAGCATTTTGCAAGTTTTCAAATTGTCCACCATATTGAATGTAATAACCTGAAGGCAACTTAAAGTTATTAGTTAAAATTTGCTGAATATCATTAACAACGGATTGTAGGTCTCTATTACGAACATTAACATTAACAACAATTCTTCGATGTGTATTTTCTCTCGAAATTTTTGCAGGTCCGGAATAATAATCAATATCTGCTAATTCAGACAAAGGAACCATTTTATCATTTAAAATAGGAACAGGTAACATTTTGATATCTTCAATATTTTGACGAAATTCCTCCGATAACTTAACAACAATATCAAACCTTTTTTCGCCTTCAAAAAAAGAACCGCTAACAGCACCTCCAAAAGCCATGCTTAAAATATTATTCAGCTTTTCGATATCTATACCATAATGAGCTAATTTTTCGCGTTTGTATTTTACCAGCATTTGTGGAAGTCCCACTGTTTTCTCAATAGATATATCAGCTGCACCGGGTACATCTTTAATTAATGATTTAACTTTTAATGCCAATTGATTTAAACGTTCAATATCTTCGCCAAATATTTTAATTGCCAAATCAGAACGAACGCCAGTAATTAACTCATTAAAACGCATTTCTATCGGCTGAGTAAATTCATAATCGATACCCGGAATAGCCGAAAGCGCATTCTTAAATTGGTTAGCCAATTCTTCTTTATTATCTGTAGTTTTCCATTTACTTTTGGGTTTTAATTTAATAATCATATCTACTTCTTCCATTCCCATCGGATCGGTTGGGACTTCGGCCGCTCCGATACGCGAAACGATTTTATCTACTTCGTTTGGAAATTTTTCTAATAATATTTGCTCCATCTGAGTAGTTAATTGAATCGTTTTGCTTAGCGAAGTTCCTGATTTTATTATAGGTTGAATCACATAATCACCTTCATCCAGAGTAGGAACAAATTCTCCCCCCATACTTTTAAACAAGAAAAAAGTAAAAACCAATGAACTAAGAGCAGTTAACCAAACCAATAATTTATGACGATACGACCAAGTTAAAACAGGTTCGTACATCTTATGAACGAAAGAAACCAACCGATCAGAAAAATTACTTTTAAGTTTTTTTGAAGGTTTTAGAAAAATGCTTGAAATTACCGGAACCCATGTAAAACCAAAAAAGATTGCTCCAACCAAAGCAAAACTAAACGACATGGCCATAGGTCTGAACATTTTTCCCTCTACACCATTTAGCACATAAATTGGAATAAAAACAATCAAAACGATAAGTTGACCAAATATTGCCGAATTCATCATTTTAGATGTACTATCATATGAAACAGCATTTAAAATTCGTTTTCGTTCGCCAAGTATACTCGCTTCAAAATACTGATCTTTTTGCAGCCAAAGTTGAACCATGATATATTCGACTATAATTACTGCACCATCGATGATTACACCGAAGTCTAATGCTCCCATACTCATCAAATTAACATCAATACCCACTAAATACATCACTGAAATAGTAAATAACAAAGCAAGCGGAATTAATGATGAAATAACAATAGACGAACGAATATTTCCTAATAATAGAAAAACAATTAAAAATACAATAATACTACCAAATATCAAATTTTCTAAGACAGTAAAGGTTGTTTTTGCAATTAGTTCACTTCTGTCATTTATAGGATTAATAAACACTCCTTCGGGCAAATGTTTCTGAATTTCTTCCACTCTATTTTTAACATCGTTAATTACAATGTTTGAGTTTGCACCTTTTAACATCATAATTTGCCCTAATACCTTTTCGCCTTTACCATTTGCTGTTATTGCACCAAAACGGGTTGCGTAGCCTTCTCTTACTTCTGCCACATCACTCAATAAAATGGGTATAGACTGATTTGTTTTTACTACTATTTTTAAAATCTCGTCAACATTTTTTATCAAACCATCGCCACGTATAAAATAACTTTGGTCATTTTTTTCAATGTATGCCCCGCCTGCAACACTATTATTAGCATAGAGTGAATTGTAAACATCTAACAAAGTAATATTTAACGATTTTAGTTTTTCAGGATTAACAGCAATTTCATATTGTTTTAAATAACCTCCCCATGAATTAATCTCTACAACACCATTTATACCTGCTAACTGCCTGCGTATATACCAATCTTGCAACGTACGAAGTTCAGTAGCATTGTATTTTTCTTCGTAACCCGGTTTAACATCCAAAATATATTGATATATCTCACCTAAACCGGTCGTAATTGGTCCCATTGAAGGTGTTCCAAAGTCTTTTGGAATTTTTTCGCTAACAGTTAATAGTTTTTCTGAGATGAGTTGACGCGGAAGATAAGTCCCTACTTGGTCATTAAAAACCAGAGTAACCAACGAAATTCCAAATTTTGATACCGAACGAATTTCTTTTATGCCAGGTAAATTTGACATTTCTAATTCAATCGGGTATGTTATAAATTGTTCTACATCTTGAGTAGATAAGTTGGGTGAAGTTGTTATTATTTGTACCTGATTGTTCGTTATATCAGGAACGGCACCTAATGGTATTTGTGTTATAGAATATATTCCAAATGCTGCTATCGTTAAAGTTGTTAGAATAATTAACAACTTATTATTTATACTAAAACGAATGATTCGACTAATCATTTTTTTTAGCAAAAATATAACTATTTTAGTTATTAAAGATTTTTATTTTATTTTTTTAGCTCAATAAAATAATTGATTTACAACAGCAATCATTTTTTCTGCTTTACACTAGGCATATTTCCCATATATCTCAAAATAAAAGACTTATGTTTATTTACAAACGTTGAGTTTGAAGTCGGTTTGTATTTTATTGGATTAGGCAAGCACGCTGCAATTGAAGCTGATTCGCTTTTTGATAATTGTTTTGCTGACTTATGATAATATTTTTGAGCAGCCATTTCAACTCCATAAATACCATCGCCCGTTTCAATAACATTTAAATACACTTCCATAATCCGCTCTTTTGACCAAAAAAGCTCCATTAAAAACGTAAAATATGCCTCAAATGCTTTACGCACATAAGATCTTCCCGGCCACAAAAAAACATTTTTAGCTGTTTGTTGGCTTATGGTACTTCCTCCCCTTATCTTTTTTCCTTTTTTATTATATTCAAAAGCTCTTTTCATGGCTTTGAAATCAAAACCTGAATGATTCATAAAATTCTGATCTTCGCCGGCCATTACAGCTTTGGGCATCTGTTTTGAAATGTCGTCAAGCGGTACCCATTTTTTATGTAAACGAGGCATTTCACCGGAAAAAACATGCTCAACCGAACGTATCAACATTAATGGAGTGATATAAACAGGCACCCATTTATATACTAATACCATAACGATGCTGCTTACGAAAAAAAATATTACCAACCTTTTAAACCATTTCCACAGTTTCTTCAGCATATTTTTTTCGGCAAAAGTACTAAAATATTTGTGGGTTTAGTAACTTTGCAAAAAAAAACAATCATGATAGTTATTACTGGAGCTGCCGGATTTATTGGCAGTGCTATGGTTTCAAAACTCAATAGCGAAAATTTCAACGACTTGGTTTTAGTTGATGATTTTTCGAATGAGACTAAAAATAAAAATCTTAACAACAAAGAATTCTCGCTTAAAATTCATCGAGATATTTTCCCAGAATGGCTCAAACTCAATCATAAATTTGTGGAGTTTATCTTTCATATCGGAGCTCGCACAGATACTACAGAATTCAATTACCAGATTTTCGAAAAACTCAATGTTAATTATACCAAAACCTTATGGCAACTTTCGGTTGAATATGGACTTCCCATTGTTTATGCTTCAAGTGCGGCTACATATGGAGGCGGCGAACTTGGCTATAAGGACGATGAAACGATAATACCACAACTAAAACCACTTAACCCATATGGAATTTCCAAAAACGAATTTGACAAATGGGCATTAACCCAACAGCAAAAACCTTATTTTTGGGCAGGACTGAAATTTTTCAACGTATATGGTCCAAACGAATATCACAAAAAAAGAATGGCATCCGTCATTTTTCATTCTTACCATCAAATAAAAGAAACAGGGAAAATAAAGTTGTTTAAATCGCACCGCGAAGGCATTGGCAATGGAGAACAAAAACGCGATTTTGTTTATGTTAAAGACGTTTGCGATGTAATGTATTTCTTTATGCATCATCGCAAAAATTCGGGCATATATAATCTTGGAACCGGCGAAGCACGCACATTCAACGACCTTGCAAAAGCTACATTTAATGCGATGAATATCCCTCAAAATATAGAATACATTGATACACCCGAAGACATTAGAGATAAATACCAATATTTTACGCAAGCTGATATGACAAAACTTAAATCAATCGGTTATTCTAAACCGTTCACTTCACTTGAACAAGGCGTAAGCGATTATGTTTCAAATTATTTAATGAAAGACCTTTACTATTAGTTCAATGAATATACATATTAACAAAAAACTGCTAAAAAAAATCGGATATGCTCTTCTCGGAACTTTACTATTCTTAAGCATTTTAGCATTATTACTAAAAAACACTATTTTTTATCATCTTGTTGATTCAAAAATCAGGAACTTTAACGAAACCCATGTCGGACAGATTGTAATTAAGAATTATAATTTAAATGGCTTTAGCAGAATCGATATCGACAGTATCTATTTTATTTCGCCATACGATACCATTTGTACTATTGACACATTAAGTATTACCATCAGGCCATTTAAAGCACTTTTTGGTGATATCGCCATTAAGGATATTTTTTGGAAAAATACAACTATTAATTTATGTAAATACGATTCGACCGATAATTTCTCCACGCTTTTCAAACGAAAAAATGTTGACACCACAAAAAAGGTAATCAATACACATCCCGATTACACAGAACGTACGTCCATTATTTTTAAAGCAATATTTGATATTTTGCCTGAAAAAGGTTCTATTTCAAATATCAATATCTTTGTTAAAAGAAAAGAAAAAGATGATGTAAATATCTCTATACCCTTTATCAATATTAATGATTATAAAATCAATTTTCCCATTACCATTTCAGATAAGAAACAGAAACAACATTTTTTCTTTGCCAATATAATTTACCCCGATGACAGAACGATCTATTCAAAAGTTGTGAATAAGTATGATGAAAAAGACTTTTTCCCCGGTTATAAGTCTCTGCAATTAAAAGCACATTTTGATACCGCATTTTTCTCAATTCATCAGAGCACAGAAGGCGGAAATATTGTGCTTAGCGGTCAAAGCGAAATGCTTCATTTATTTATCAATCAACCTGCTATTTCATATTCAGATGTGATATTTGATAAACTTCGTTTGAATTACCACTTTACTATTACAGAAAATGCTTTCATATTAGACAGTAGTAGTCAGGTTCACTTTAACCAACTTACATTTAATCCTTTTGTCCGTTTCCAGGTATATCCGACCAAACAGCTCGAGATTAACATAAATAAACCTTCATTTCCTGCTCAGGAATTATTCTCTTCACTACCCGAAGGGCTTTTTCATAATACATATGGTATAAAAGCCAAGGGAAACCTTTCGTATAAACTTCATTTCTTAGCCGATTTTTCTATTATTGATTCATTAAAACTGGAATCAGAATTAAAACCCGAAAAATTATCCATTTATTCTTATGGAAACGTAAATTTGGCTAAGTTAGACAGCGATTTTATCCATACTGTTTACGAAAATGAAGAACCGGTCGAACAAATCTACGTAAGCTATTCCAATCCTAATTATACGCCGTTGCAACAAATCTCCCCGTATTTAAGAAATGCCTTGCTTTGTACTGAAGATGGAGCTTTTTACTGGCATAGAGGTTTTATTCAGGAAGCATTTCAACAGGCTTTGATTCAAAATATTAAAAGAAAACGTTTTGCCCGAGGTGGAAGTACAATTACCATGCAATTAGTTAAAAATCTTTATCTTAACAAGCACAAAAATATATCACGTAAACTGGAAGAAATGCTAATTGTTTGGATTATCGAAAATATGAGACTTTGTTCTAAAGACCGGATGTTTGAAATTTATCTCAATATAATAGAATTTGGACCACATACCTATGGCGTTTCAAAAGGAACACATTTTTATTTTAATAAAAAACCGAACGAATTAACCCTGCCTGAGGCTATTTTTATGGCTTCCATTGTTCCAAAACCAAAACATTTTGCTTCATCTTTTGACTCTACAGGAACATTAAAACCGGCTGTTCAGGATTTCTTAAAATATGTAGCCAATAGGATGTTGTCAAAAGAAATGATTAATCAGGCTGAATTGGATGCATTCCAACCCAACATCGAAATAAAAGGCCCTGCAAAAGAATTGCTCAAACAGAAAAAAGATTCCATCAATTTAGATGAAGTTCTGCCTGTTTTAAATATCAATTATTAAATACAATATTTAAACGCACATTAAACATCAAGGCATTTTTTAGACTACTTTTCATACCGCCTGGATTAATAATATATTGTATGTCAGGTTGTATAGATAAATGATTTAATGAGTATTTATATGTAATTTCTAAAGCCGATTCGCTTTTTACTTCAAACCTTTTTTCTCCGGCATGAGAAAAACCAATTGTTAAGCTTTTTTCATTTTTTTTGTTTGTAAAAATATAATTTAGTCCAAAAGCAATAAAATAATCGTGCTGTAATTTTATATTTAAACTATGCCCCATTGTTAAAAAATAGTTTATTGTATTTGGAAGTCTACTACACCATATGCCATATAAAAATTTATTAGATGAAGCATTATAATCTGTATCACGCTTCGTTAATGAACCTGTGTGAAAAAATATACCTAATTTTAAAGAGTTATTTCTAAATACATTTTCTATTTCAAAAAGTGAAATTAATCCATCTCTTGGATGAACGCCAAAACTTAGTTCATTTTTAGAAATATCATCAGGAAAACCATCAAATAAGGCAACTTTATATTTTATTACATTTCGAATATCATTTAAATAGACTATTCCTAAAGTTGTTTTAGGATAAACCGAAGAGAAACTGTTATATGTAATTAATGATGGAATTCCAAATGAACTGTTTATTAATTGTAATGAATTCTCACACGAAACAAAATCTTCATTTAAGTTTTGAACTCCGATTTTTAAATTGCCACAATTTAAATTTATTTTAATATACATTTCGTACAAAAAGTAGCGAATATCTGCATCAATATTTGACACAGTTTGCAAATCTCCAATTAAACACTCGGACGGTGATCGCCCACCTGCATATGAAAATGATGAAATAAATTCATATTTATTTAAGTAATTGATTTGATTGCTAAAAATCAATAAATCTCTGTATATGACTCCTTCTTTTATGCCTCCATTCAGATTTGAATATACATCTAAATAAGAATTTAGCATACTTTTATAGACTAAAGTCGAATCTTGTGACTTTAAAACAGAAGAAAATGCAATAAATATTAATAAGAGAATTTTTTTAAACATTTTTTCAGCAAAACTAAATCATAAACATTTAGTAAAAAATCATAAAAAATAAGTATTATTTCACTTTAGCATACCAAGTATTCGCTATTATTTAGTTCGTTGTTAATTATTTCAATTCATACTTTTATTTTTCCATATTAAACAATATCTTTGAGCAGTGAAAAAAAGCTACTCCATATTACCAATATCAGAATGGGGAATTAAGATAAACCATTTACCTTTAATTATTGCCGGCCCATGCAGTGCAGAGAGCTTTGAGCAAACCTACGAAACAGCTAAACTTCTTTCAACACAAAGAAAAATTAGCATTTTTCGTGCCGGAGCATGGAAACCACGTACTCAACCCGATGATTTTGAAGGTATAGGGCCTGAAGCTTTAAAATGGCTGCAAATAATTAAAAAAGATTTTAATCTCAGTTGTGCTGTTGAAGTTTTAAGTCCTCAGCAGGTAGAATTATGTTTAAAGCACAATATAGATGTACTTTGGCTCGGAACACGAACAGTATCGAACCCCTACTCTGTTCAGCAGATTGCAAATGCATTAAAGGGCGCCCATACCATTGTGCTTATTAAAAATCCGATGAATCCTGACTTAAAATTATGGTTGGGAGCTATTGAGCGTATCTATAAAAGCGGTATAAAAAAAATGGCTGCCGTTCATCGTGGTTTTTATCCGTTTGAATATACTCATTTGCGAAATTTACCCAAATGGGAACTGGTCATTGACCTAAGAACTCTTCATCCTGAAATACCCGTTATATGCGATCCAAGCCATATTGCAGGCAATACTAAATATGTTGCTAAAATTGCACAAAAAGCATTAGATCTTTGCTATGATGGTTTGATGATAGAAAGTCATATCAACCCGGCTGTAGCTTTAAGTGATGCCCAACAGCAACTAACACCTTTAAAATTAAATAAGCTTTTGAATAATCTTTCTTTTTGCCAAAAGCAAGCCGATATTGAACATTTAGAATTGCTTCGTCTTCGCGAAAAGATTGATTCCATTGATAATCAACTCATCGAACTTCTATCGCAACGAATGGAGGTTGTTCGCCAAATGGCACTTTACAAAAAGAAGAATAGTATCCCTATTTTGCAGTTAAAGAGATGGAAAGAAATTATGGATAGCCGTCTTAAAAAAGCTGAAGATTTAAATCTTAATCATGATTTTGTAAAACTTTTATTAGAAGCCATTCATTTAGAAGCTATTCGTGTACAATCTGAAGAGAATAAAAGTTAAAATTCATTTGAAAATTTGCTTTTTTCAAATATAATTGCCATTTTGCAATCAAATTCTGATGTATAGCCAATGAGGAAAGTTGTAGCAGCGTTACTAATTATTACAATCATTTTCATTGTTATATTTGCAGCTCAATCATCTTCTATACGCCTCAACAATCAAGCAAAAAGTGCAGTATCTAAAAATCATTCTCCTGCATTTGAAAAATTCTTTGTAACCAAAGAAGCTTTTGAAATTAGGAAAAGGATAAATGATTTTTTCAGAAAGCAATACAGTTGGGGCAATTTTGCCGGTGCTGTTCTTGTAAGCTATAAAGGTCAAATTATATACAAAGACGCATTCGGCTACGCTAATCGGAAATTAAAAACTCCGGTTACAACACAAACGGCCTTTCAAATTGGTTCTATGTCAAAACAATTTACTGCAATAGCCATCTTACAACTCATTTCAAAAGGTAAATTATCATTAGACCAAGATGTAAGTTCGATATACCCTGATTTTCCATTCGCCGGAATTACAATCCGGATGTTACTTACACATCGCTCAGGCTTACCCAATTATATTTATGAACTCGAAAACTCTTCGCTTGACAAGGAGGTACTCATGAACAATCAGCAGGCAGTTGATTATATGATAAATCTTCATGAAAAAACTTATTCAAGGCCTAACAGACGTTATCAGTATAGCAATACCGGTTATATTCTCCTGGCAGCTATCGTTGAAAAAATTTCAGGTCTTTCTTTTGAGAACTATATGAAGAAAAATATCTTCGAACCGCTGGGAATGAAACATACTTTTTTCTACAATGATGTGTATGAAAACAAAGTCCCTGATAATATCCCTGTTGCAACCGGTTACCTCTCACCATATCAGGAAGCAAAATTTTATTATTTAAATGGCATCAAAGGCGATAAAGGCATTTTTACTACAGTTGATGATTTGCATAGATGGGATACCTCCTTATATAAAGGTTATATTTTACCAAAAAATTATATCGACAGTGCATTTGCAAAGCAGACCAGAACACGTTTAAGCAATGTTTTTTACGGATTTGGTTGGAAAATGTATTTTCTTGACGATACGTTACCGGTTTATTTCCACTCCGGATGGTGGCAAGGATACCAGTCTGTTATTATGCGAATTCCTAAAGACACCATCACAGTTATTGTTTTAAAGAATAAAAAAACAGATCATCCTATCAATCAAAGAGCAATCATAGATCTTTTTTATCCCAATAATCGTTTTTGGGGAAAATCTAAAAAGCAGAAATCAACAATTAACGATGACGAATAATACACTATTAACAATTTCTTAAAATCGGCTTAACCTTATCTTAGCATTAAGAAACTTCATTTGCATAGATAAATTTATGTAAAATGAAAAGATTAATAACTGTATTGTTTTTATTGAGTGCTATTTTTGTTAATGCACAGCCGGCAATCGTAACAGGAAAAGTTTTTGATAAAAAAACAAAAGAAACGTTACCCGGAGCTTCTGTATTTATTTTAGGTACATCATGGGGGGCATCGACTGATTTAGATGGGCAATTTAAAATAACAAATGTACATAAAGGTATTTACGATATTGTTATAAGTTATGTCGGTTATCAGCCCGATACAATTAAAAAATTTCAAATCAGTACCAACACTCCAAGTTTAGAATTATACCTTAACGAAAGTTCATTGAATTTAAATGAAGTAAGTATATTAGCTCAACGCGTTGTACATACCGAAGCATCTGTAATTCAAGATATTAAAAAAAGTGAACAAGTAGTAAATGGGGTATCAAATGAGCAAATCACCAAAAATCAAGACAAAAATACAGCAGAAGTTGTAAAACGCATTCCGGGAATTACAATAGCAGACAATCGTTTTGTTATCATAAGAGGGTTATCTGACCGTTACAACGCTACCCTTTTGAATGAAGGATCGGCACCAAGTTTTGAAAACGACAAAAAATCTTTTGCTTTTGATATGTTGCCTTCAAGTGTTGTAGAAAGAATTATGGTTTATAAAACGGGTTCGGCAGAACTACCCGGAGATTTTAGTGGAGGTGCGATACAAGTTTTTACCAAAAAATATGTTGATAGCAACTTTACTAACATAAGTTATGGAACTAGATATAACCAATATACTTCATTCAATAATTTTAAAACCGATCGTCATGGCACTACTGAATTTTTAGGTTTTAGCAATGGTGATAGAAATCTCCCCAATAACTTTCCCGAAAATTTAAACACTCAAACCAATAATCAAATTTTTGAAGCATCTAAAAAACTAAACAATAATTGGGCTCTACAGTCTAAAAATGCACTACCTGACCAAAGCATTAATTTAACAATAGGTCGAAAATTCCATTTATTTAAAAAACAAGGAATATCTTTATCTTCTGTAGGATATTCCACCAGTAAACAATCGTATATTGCTCAAATGTATAATTATAATTCTTACGATTTGCAAAAAATGCATAGCGATACGATTTATCATTATACCGACCAAGTCTATCAGGAGAAAAATAACGTAATTGCATTACAAAATTTTGTACTCAACCTTTCGTCAAAAAATATTATTGAATTTAAAAATTTACTTAGCCAAAGTAATAGTAATCATACAGTTTACAGAGAAGGAATAAATTTTGAAGAAGGTTCGTTAGTTCGAAATTATTCTTTTAATTACCAAGAACGTTCTTTATACAACAGCCAACTACAAGGTGAACATACATTAAAGAATGATCTAAGTACAATAACATGGAATGCTTTTTACTCTTACACATTAAATAACCAGCCCGATTACAGAAGAATTAGAACTACCAAAAGTATTGACAGCGATGCCAATCAAAATTACCAGGTTATAATAGCACCTTCTGCTTCAACACTCGATGCCGGACGTTTCTTTGCAAAATTAAACGAGAACAACTGGGGTGGTAATATTAACTATAAACTTACTTTTGTTAATTCTAGTAATACTGAGATTTTTAAAATTAAATCGGGAATTGGTGTTGAATCGAAAAAAAGAACCTTTAAAGCAAGATGGATGTCGTATAAAAAAGCGAGCAGTTCCAATTTTGACAACTCACTTTTAAACGAAAGCATTGACCAACTTTTTACTGAGCAAAACATGAATAACACTGGATTTTTGCTTACCGAAGGGACAAATCCAAGCGATCAATATACTGCACAAAACAATCAATTATTTGCCTATGCTTCTATTTCTTTTAAACCCATTAAAAATATTCAGATTATTGCCGGAATAAGAAACGAATACAACATTCAATCTTTATACAGCAGAAATTACAGCAACAAAGCCGTAGTCGTTGAAAACCCTATTCTTTCAATATTACCCTCATTAAACACAACTTATTCATTTAACGAAAAAAATCTTTTACGATTTGCTTATTTCAAATCTGTTAACAGACCTGAGTTTAGAGAATTAGCACCTTTTTCGTATTATGATTTTAGCATGAACAACGTGTTAATTGGCAATGAAAATTTAAAAAATGCAGATATCCATAACATTGATTTACGTTGGGAGTTTTACCCGGAAGCATCGGAAATGATTAATATAGGGTTGTTTTATAAAAAATTCAACAACGCTATAGAAATGTATTATGTACCAGGTTCGGGAAGCGGTGGAACCAGAAATTTTACATACAGAAATGCTCCTTCAGCTTCTAATTATGGAATCGAAACAGAAATCAGAAAATCATTAAGCAGTCTCTTACCACAAAATAAAATTTTTGAAAAAACAGGAATATTACTAAATGCAGCTCATATTTACAGCATTGTTAATTTAGGTAATGAAGCCAAGGGACAACTCAATAAAAGACCTTTAATGGGACAATCACCCTATATTTTAAATGCAGGATTTTATTATCAAAATTCATATACCGGTTTACAAGCAAATTTAGTTTATAATATAATAGGTAAGCGAATTTATGTAGTTGGTAGCTACGGTACACCCAATATTTATGAACTTCCGAAAAACAATTTAGACTTAACCATAAGTTTTAAACTATTATCAAATTTTAAATTTACTTTAAACATTAATAATCTTTTAAATTCCACATCACATTTTATGCAAGACTCCAACGAAGATGGTAAAATAAACAAAAAAGATGAAACCATTTCTCAATACAAAAATGGTATAAATGTAAATCTTGGCTTGACATTTAACTTGTAAAAAAAATATCTTTTATAATAAAGGCTGTCTAAAAATAGGCAGCTTTTTTTGCATAAAAATTACTTAATATGATTAACAAAAAGATAACAATTGCTTTAATTTAACTTAATAGTATAGTAGTTAATTTGTATAGTTAAATTATAAAAAGTAAAATTATGAAAAAGAAAGTAACATTATTATTCATCTTAGCAAGTTTAGTAATTATTTCAGGTACATTTACATCGTGCAAAAAGAAAGAAGGCTGTACAGATAAAACAGCGTTAAATTATGATCCGGATGCCGAAAAAGATGACGGTTCATGTCAATATTGTACCGATTGCGATACCTCAACCGTAACATTACAAGGAAGTATAACCACTAGTCAGACTTTGAAAGCAAATCATAAATATATTTTAAAAGGTTTTGTATATGTAGAATCAGGAGCTACATTAACAATAGAACCGGGTACCATAATAAAAGGAGACAAAGACACAAAAGGTTCGTTAATAATTAAAAGAGGCGGAAAAATAAATGCAGTTGGTACCTCATCAAAACCGATCGTTTTTACATCTAATAAACCTGCTGGTCAACGCGACTATGGCGATTGGGGCGGAATTATTATTTGCGGTAAAGCTCCGGTTAATTTACCCGGTGGCGAAGGGTTAATTGAAGGTGGTCCCGATGCCTATTTTGGTGGCAACGATCCACACGACAATTCCGGAAAAATGAAATATGTTCGTATTGAATTTGCAGGAATAGCATTTCAACCTAATCAGGAAATCAACGGTTTAACATTTGCAGGAGTTGGAGATCAAACTGAAATTGATTATGTTCAAGTGTCATATAATGGCGATGATTCCTATGAATTTTTTGGAGGAACGGTTAATGTCAAACACCTTATAGCTTTCAGAGGATGGGACGATGAATTTGATACAGACAATGGATGGAGTGGTATGGCTCAATTCTGTTTGGGTTTACGCGACCCTAATATTGCAGATCAATCTGGTTCAAATGGATTTGAAAGTGATAATGATGCACAAGGCACATTAGCAGAACCCTTTACAAAAGGAATCTTTTGCAATGTAACTTTATTAGGCCCTATCAATCCTAATAATACTACTTATAACCAACAATTTAAAAGAGCTGCCCACTTACGCAGAAATACCAAACTTAAAGTTTTCAACTCAGTTCTTGTTGGTTTTCCTGTAGGTTTATTAATCGACGGAACATTAGCCGAAACAAATGCTCAAAATGGCGAACTGATTTTTAAAGATAACGTTTTATCAGGTTGTGTAACCAATTTAGCAGTAGCAAGTGGCAGCACATTTGATATTTCTACTTGGTTCAATGCACAAGGCCAAAACAATCAAATTTTATCACTTTCAGGATTAATGCTAAACAGTAATGCTTGGAATTTAAACAATCCGTCTCTTTTACCTCAAGCAAACTCCCCTATCTTAACAGGTGCAAACTTTAATCATTCGTCATTACAAAACACATTTTTTGAAGTTGTAAATTTCAAGGGTGCTTTTGGTAATTACGATTGGACAAGTGGTTGGGCTAACTTTGATCCGCAGAATACCAATTATTAATCTCTGTTCTACATAATTTATCTCTAAAAGTGTTGTTGGACTTGCTCAACAACACTTTTTGTTATATTGCAATTTGGTATTATATTTGTTAAAAATTTAAAATTTACATTTTATGAAAGCATTTTTATTTATCACCATGAT
>DAOOWN010000048.1:0-21734 GCA_035371305.1 Bacteroidales bacterium | reverse complement strand
AAGGCACAGATTACGAAGAAAAAGGATACTTCTATCTGCTGAAAGAAAAGAAATAGCAGGTATTAACCCAATAAACAAATAGAGCCGCAAAATGCGGCTCTATTTGTTTTCAATATATTGCAATAATACTTCGCCTTTTTTAAATTTTATTACCTTACATTTAGCAAAAACAGGGAAATGGTTGTGATTAATATCGGTGTAGTTTAACACGGCTGCTTTGATTGTTTTTGAATTTTTAGCCAGAGCTACATAGTAAGGCTCTTTTGATTTTTGTTTTATTCGTTTTTCAATCTGATATATCTCGAAGTAATCTTCTTCGCCAATTTTATAAATAGGATGTAAGGGCTCTAAAAATATTTTTCCATTGCAATTTATCTTATTTACATAGCAGTTAATATAATTATTAAGTTTAATGGAGTAGTCTGAATAATATTCAGCCGTTAATAGATATTTTCTATTCCAGTCATCAATAAGGATATAATAATTAGCATCGGGTAATGATAATAATTTTTCAACATAAAAGCGGTAAATTTTTCCTTCTTCCAGTTGTTCCATAATCAATTACTAATGTTTTGTATAGTAACTCTTTTAAAATTTTCGTAACTTACGACAAATGCGCCATAAATACCGGTTTTATTTTTAAATTCTTTTGCTTCATCTATTGTTTTGAAATCGCCAATGGTATATTTGTATAAGCCGTCAATAAATTCTTCTTTAATAAATTCTACTTCGGGATAAATTTCGCTTAATTGATATTTTGAAATTTTCTTTTTAAAAGCGGCTATTTGAATCCTATAAAAATTAGGTTGATTAAGTATAGTCGGTTTAATTTTATTTACTTCTTCTGATTTGGGGTATTCTGTTGCTTGTTTTTGATTTCCATCGTTTTTCCATTTAAAATCGTTTATGACTTGAAATGGTATAATACCAACCGAAATTTTCGATTTATTTTTATCTTGTATAAAATAGAAATTACCATAAATTTCTTTGTAGCCTGAAATTCTGTAATCAACTTTGATGTTGGCATTAACCTTAACTTCTTTGCTTGAAGGTAGTTCAAGCCAAATATATTTAGCCATTTGATTTTGTTTAATTAGAGTAGCTCCGCTTGATTCGATAGGATAGAGGTCAATTCCCACCGGCATATATAGTTCTAATTTTGCAAAACCCGAAATATTTTCTTTATGAATAATAATATCTATTGAATAATCAGTACCGGCCTGCAATTTTGGAGGGATGATAATATCTACATAATAATCAATTTGTGCCCACGCTTTTAAGCCGGATAATAAGAAAAAAAAACAGATATAAATTTTTATTAATCTCATTAATTTATACGTTGTTCAAAAATACAAACTTTATTTAATAATACGATGGGAGTTTGACAAAAGTAATCGTTATCGCTTGAATTTATTGAATTTTGATATTAAAAATCATATAATTATCCTATTTGCCTTTACAATAACGTTGTATATAATCTTCGGCTTTCATAAAGCCAAGTTGTTTAGCTCTTTCGAAGTCGCGGCATGAAGCAATCGATTTATTTAACGCATAATTTACTAAGCCTCGCTGATAATAGTACTTCCCATCACTAGGTTTTAAATCAAGAGCCATGCATAAATCGAAAAAAGCTTTTTCAAATTCATTCAAATCATAAAAACAAACAGCTCGTTCGTAAAAACACTCATCATTTCCGGCATTTAAGCGAATGGAAATGGAATAATTTTCAATTGCTTTTAACTTGTTACTTAGGTTAAAAAAGGAGTTCCCTATATAATAATAAGCATTGGCCGAAGAGGTGTCGTATTGCGTATAGAATTCAAGTTCCTTGATGCTTTCTTTGAATAAGGATGCTTTGTTAAAGGCAAGCCCGGCTTTATATTTCCATTGAATTTCCCAAGGTTGAATGTTATATATACTTAAATAAAGTTGAGCTAAGTTTTTGAATTTTTTTTCGTTTTGCAAAATCGTTGATTTTAAATTCAACGCATCCATGTTGAGTGGGTTAGATTTTAAAACCTTTTCGATTGATTTTAAGGCTTCTTTGTTGTTTTGCCCAAGTATAAATGCTTTTGCCCTCCATATCAAAAGTTCATTATTATCAGGGTATGTTTTTAGAGTATTTTCTATGGTTTCGATAAGTGTATTAATGTCCTTATTTTCATATAAATAGATAATGTCTCCCATTTTTATTTCTAATTCAGAAAACCAGCTTTTTTTCCATAGTTCATTCCATTCTTTTTCGTTGTTTAAAAATGAAAATATAGGGTTCGTTCGTAAAATATTTTCAGGTATTTTATTGTTTGTTTTCAAATAAATGTTCAGCCAGTGTAATGTTTGTTCTTTATTTTTCAGCTTTGCATAATTTTCAATTATTGAAAAAAGCTTGGTTGAATCGTTCAGTTCAAATAGTTTTATGTATTGATTTATGGCTTCTTGAAAATGATTTTGTTTACTGAATAAATCGCCTAATAATTTTAATGCATAGGTTTGATGGGGATTTTTAGCTAATGTGTCTTCTAATATTTTTATGGCTGTAATCGTGTCTTTATGAAATAAATAAATATTAGCTTTTATATACTGAGTTGGAATTTGAGCAAAAATACTGTTTGAAATAAAAAACAATAATAAAAAGAATCGTTTATTCATTCCCGCTTTTTTTAGTTGTCATTACCTGAATAAATCCGGTTATTGCTCTTGGTTCTATTCCTGATAACCTTCGTTCATATACATCGCAAATGTAGTAATAAACACCATCCGTAACTCTTTTTTTGGAATCCATATCTTTACCGTCCCACATGATATCGGGGTTATCTGTCTGAAATACTAATTTCCCCCATCGGTTATATATTTTCATATCAACTTTTTCTACAAATCGGTAGGGACCCGGTTTAAAAAAGTCATTTTGTCCATTGGCATCCGGCGTAAAAATGTTAGGAAGGTTGTAGTATGTACATTCATCAACGCAAATCTTATGAGCTTTTGAACTTTCGTTTAAAAATGAATCGACTGCCGTTACTACATAGCATCCGGCTAATGAGTATGTAGGGTTATGAATATAGGTTGTATCATTGGGGTTCCCTTTTTCTGCTATTAGAGTTAGGTTTCCGTTTAATGTAGGAGAATAATAGATTCTATATCCGGTAACGTCATCGCAGCAATAATGATTAGGATTTGTCCATACGAGAAGATTTTGATAGAGTGTGCATTCTGAATGAACGGTTAAATTAGGAGCACATGGTGGGGTGGTATCTCGTGGCGTTTCACATTTTTCTTGCGAAAAATTAATGAATGGCATGTTGTAATTTCCGGAATAATAATATCCTAACCCTTTTATTTTGTAGCAGTATTCATTTCCGTTGACTAAACTATCATCAGTAAAAATGGTTTGACTGGTATGCCCAATAGAATCCCACATTTGAGATGTAGCATTTTTCCTGTATATAATATATTGTGTGTTTGTCCAAGGTACATTTTTTTGCCATGTAAGATGAACCTGATTATCATCGGGTTGGGTGTTTAAATAAATGCTCGAAGCAATAGACGGATAACCGATTAAAAAACGATTTCCGGGTTCATCGTTGTAGAATTCTATTTTATAGCTATATGGATTTTGAGTTGTATTTAAAAGGCTGTCTCTGTATAGAGTGTCGTTAATTGTGTTAAGCGAATCGATGAGTGTTAATTGCTGTCCCCAAAAGTCAGCAGAACGATAGATTAAATATTTATAAGGTCCGTGTGCTGCTATGCTGTCAAATTCGGTTGGTTTAGACCACTCGACGTATGTTTTTCCTTTTTGAAAATCGGTTGAGTCAATACTTACATGTGTTATGACGGGTATCCCTTTTACAAGGTCAGTGCAAACTTCTTCTGAGGCAATGCTTTCGGCAAAGTCAGGGAAAACCGAAACAATTCTGTAGCAATATGTATATCCTTGAGGAAGTCCTATTCCATTATTATTATCGAGGTAGGCTGTGTCGTTTATGTTGTTGGTTGAATGAATTTTTACAAAACCAATGGTGGGCGGAATTCCGGTTTCGCAACTGTCGGGGTTCCATCCCGAAGGGTTTACTTTGCGATAAATATCGAAATGATCTGCCTGTGAACACGGGCAATGAGACCAAGAAACGAGAATAGAATTGGAGGTTGGGTTTACATTCACCGTTTGAACGGGTGGGCAAACAACCTGAATATACACTTTTTGCTGACTGGCTAAATATACTTCAGAGTTATGGTCTTTGGCTCTAAAAACAACTAAATAGGGGAATTTTTTAATGTGCGAGCATTTTGTGCTCCAAGTAAAAGTATTGGTTAATGGTCCAAAGCCAACTAAGGTGTCAAAATGTGCAGGAGATTCGCTGACTTCAAACGGTCCGCCATAGGCATTAAGAGTTATTTTATCGTTTTGTGGGTCGGTAGTGGTAACTTGAAATGAGATAGAATCGCCGGCCCAAACGCAAATATCAGGTAAATGAGGAAGGATAGGGGGCTGATTGGATGATTCAATAACTTCTATTTGAATATCGCGTTCCAACTCGCTTATTTTTATATAGTTTTTTGTAGTAGAGTACCAGCGCCATTCTTCAATGATCATGGCAACATTGTATATTCCGGTTTGTTGTGGACGTTCCCAAATTAAATCGCCGGTAACTCTATTTACTGTAAGAGAATCACTGGCATAAGGAAACGTATAATTCGGAATCGGCAATCCTGACTCGCCTAAGCAAACGGTAAGTCTGTATGCTAAACTATCACCATCGGGGTCGTAGGCACCCGGATTATGAATAAATGTAGTGTTTAACTTTGCTTTATCAATAGGAGGGTATGTAAGTACGGGTGTTGAGTTATTTCCAACTGTTGGGTTTATATTTAATGTTGTTTGAATGGTAAAAGGCACTTCAACAGAATTTGGAATATTGCGAACTCCGTAATTTCGATTTTGGTCTTCCATCGTTATTTTATAAATACCCGGGCCCGGGAAGGTATGCGTGCCGATATAGGTATTTTTGTTGTAATAATCGTTGGGTAATTCTATTTTCGAAACCCTTGGAATAATAGAGGATGTCCCATCACCCCATTGTACTTCCAGTTCGGGTCTGTCTGCTTGCGAAAGAGTATATGTGTAAGTAACCATTGTAATTTCATATGTAAATCCGGAAATATGACGGTAGCGAATTTCGCCGGCTCTGTTGTGGGTAGCCCAAGCTGATAACGAAAGTAAAGTGAATGCTATAATATGTGCAAACTTCATAATACAGACAGTTCTGTTTTATTTTTTGTAAACGTAAGACCTTGCTCCTGCTGATTCCATTTTATTATAACAAGATTGGTCATATCGGGGTATAGGTGATTAAGTAAATCATTGTAAACACTCAATTGATTGATTTTTGATGAAATTTTATATTCAAAATAAAGCCATGTGGCATCATCTACAATGGAATACTTAATAAATTTAATTTTTGAAGAAGTAATAGCTTTGCCGTTTATCAGAATTTTAAAATGGTTGTTGATATACAATAAAAAGAGCTCGTTGATGTCGCTGCTTGGACTTTTGGCAATAAGCCCGATATTCTTGTTTAATTGCTGAACAATTCCGTGTTCTAAATCGTCTGTAAATACTTTAATAGCAACCTCAAAACATGCTTTAGATGCATTGGGTTCGATATTCGTTATGGTAATATGTACCGGATGAGCCAATGCATGAAGTGTTAAGGTGCAGAATATCAGATAAATGAATACGCGTTTCATGTTCAGTTCAAAAAATTAAAATTACAATTAAATTACAAATAAAACAACAACTTTATAATTACTGAACTCATTTGCAATTTAAAATGTGTTAAATACCTAAGAAACGTTGGATGAAGGTAAATAGGCTAAAACAATTAGAATGATAAGTACCAAACAACGATATATAAAATAGTAAAAAAACTTGCTGTCGGGTGATTGTTTTGCCATATTCTTTTTAAACATAATAAAGGCAGAAAAAATAGATAATACTAAAAATATAATTGAAACAATGAAAGATATGTAGTTGACATTAAATGTTTTATAGTCTATGGGCGATAGAATGTTTGTTAAAATGCACGCTAAGCCAAGACTTATAGAAAAACCATAGTACAACGTATAGGTTACTAAATGAGGTTGCTCTTTTCTGTTGATGAGGCTGAAAATTCCGAAAGGGAAATAATATAAGCCAAGAATTGAGAGAGAAACCACAAAAATTGTGGATGAAAAATTTATTTCAAATGCTTTTAGCAAAATAGATAAAATAAAGACGCCAATAAAAATTTTTTCAAGTAATTTCATAATACATATTTTTTTACATCATCCATCGTTATAGTTTGTTCTCCAAGTATAATTAATCGTTCAATAATATTGTGTAATTCTCGAATATTACCTTTATAATTATATTTTTGGAGTTCTAAAACAGCCTTATTGTCAATGGTTTTAGGAGGTATTCCGTATTCGTTGCAAATTTTGTTTAGAAAGTAGTTTACCAGTTCAGGTATGTCTTCTTTCCGTTCGTTAAGCGATGGAACTTGAATGACGATTACGCTTAAGCGGTGATATAAGTCCTCTCTGAAGTTTTGCTTTTCGATTTCTTCGCGAAGGTTTTTGTTGGTAGCTGCAATAATACGAACATTTACAGGAATGTCTTTTTCGCTGCCAACCCGAGTTATTTTATTTTCTTGCAATGCTCTCAGTACTTTAGCTTGAGCCGAAAGGCTCATGTCTCCAATTTCGTCTAAAAACAATGTTCCGCCATTTGCTTGTTCAAATTTGCCAAGTCGTTGTTTAATGGCTGAAGTAAACGAGCCTTTTTCATGTCCAAAAAGTTCGCTCTCGATCAATTCTGATGGTATGGCAGCACAATTCACTTCAACAAACGGACCGGCTGAGCGTTGACTTTTTTCGTGTATCATGTGAGCTACCAATTCTTTTCCGGTTCCATTTTCTCCGGTAATCAATACACGTGCATCGGTTGGGGCTATTTTTTCTATTAATTCGTGAACTTTTTTTATTTCGGCAGAACTACCAACCATTTCGTATTTGGAGTATATTTTTTTTCGTAGGTTTTTAGTTTCTGTGATGAGCTTGCTTTTATCAAGTGCATTTCGAACAGTAACCAATATGCGGTTTAAATCGAGTGGCTTTTGCAAAAAATCGTAGGCTCCTTTTTTTAAGCATTCTACAGCCGTTTCAATGTCGCCGTGTCCGGAAATCATTACCACAGGCGTGGATGAATATTCTTTTTGCAAAATTTCAAGTAGCTCTATGCCATCCATTTGTGGCATTTTAATATCACAAAGCACTAAGTCAGCCTGTTTTTGCTTTAATATTTCTAATGCTTGATGTCCGCTTTCGGCTGTTTCTATAATAAAATCTTCGTGTTCTAAAATTTCTTTAAGTGAATTTCGTATGCTTCGTTCGTCATCTACTATTAGTATGCTTGCCATTCTTTTTTTTATGCAAATTTACATGATTTTTTTAGTAATTGAAAAATTTATTACTGGTTCATTCGTTCCTCTATTTCGTCTATATCTATGGCGATATTTTTCATAAGATTAATTGGTTTTGAATCGATTAAAATATCATTTTCGAGACGTATGCCAATGTTTTCTTCGGGAATATAGATTCCGGGTTCACACGAAAGAACCATATTGTGTTGAAGAATCGTGTCAACGTTACCGCAATCGTGAACATCTAAACCGATGAAATGTGATACGCCGTGAGGGAAATATTTTTTACAGGGCGAAATGGAGTGGTTGCCTTTTAAATCGGAGGGCTTTAATAAATTTAATTCTATTAATGCCTTTTCCATCAGTTCATTGGTATAGCGATTCAGCTCTTTTATCGATGTGCCGGGAAGCATTTGTTTGGATATGTTATTTAAAATTTCTAAAACTTTATTGTAGATATGTTTGGTGCGTTTATTAAACTTGCCGTTATTCGGAATGGTTCTGCTTAAATCGGATGCATAACCGTTGTATTCGCAACCAAAGTCAAGAAGGGTTAATGAGTTTTTAGATAGAGGCATGTTGTTTTTGCAATAATGCAGCGTTAATGCATTCGCACCGCCGGCTATAATTGGTAAGTAGGCATGTTGAAGGTTCCCTTTTTTTATAAAGCTGCCTGTAATAAACGCCTCCATGTCCGATTCTTTTTTAAATGTCTTAACGTTTTTTAATAATTCGTGAAAAACGTTACCTGTAATCTTAATAGCGTTTTGTATTAGATTTATTTCTTCCGGTTCTTTTATTAATCTTAATTCGCTCATGATAGGTTGAATGTCTTGGGCTCTTGAAATATAGTTGTTTATTGATAAGGGATTATCGCAATAAATGACATCAAACGATTTGGTTGTTTTTAAAAAGTCTTCGTTAAACGTATAGACATTTTGAATACCCGAAATATCTTCAATTTCTTTTTTGCTTATTCCGCATCCTTGGTATATTTTTGTTCTTTCGTCGCATTCCGGCATCAAAATAAAAACCGTTGTTTTTCCGCTCGAATCTTTTGTTAACCATAGCGAATGAATGGGCTCTTGAATACCGGTCAGATAAATAATATTGGAACTCTGTCTGTATGGATATTCATGACCTGCGTTTCTGTATTTTGTGGGTTCTGAGAAAAAAATAGCTACACTATTGTTTGTAAGCTTGTCGAATAGTTTTTTTCGATTGGTTTCAAAAAGAATTTTTAAATTTGATTGATTTTTATCAGTTATCATATTGAAAAAAAAATTACATTTGCGAAGTTATAAATGAAATTTGATATGGCTAAATTTTTTAACTCTTCGGTAGGAAAAAAAATGATCATGAGTTTGAGTGGTTTATTTTTAATTGTTTTTTTGGTTGTTCACTTATCCATCAATTTATTAGCTGTTTTCGATCCTTCGGGCGAAGCTTTTTTAAAAGCAGCAGAATTTATGGAAGAAAATCCTTTAATAAAAATAATGCAATTTGTATTGGCAGCCGGTTTTATTCTTCATATTTTTTATGGAACATGGCTTACCTATCAGAATAGGAAAACTCGCCCCGTACCCTATGCCGTTAGTGCCAAAACAGATGTTTCGTGGTCATCGCAAAATATGTGGGTAACCGGAGCTTTAGTGTTAGGATTTTTAACACTCCATTTATACAATTATTTTTATAAGATAGAATTTACCGACCTTATCGAAAGCGGAAAAATGACAAAATTCGATTTATTAAAAAGTATTTTCAATAAAGAAAATTGGCCTTACAGTGTGCTTTATTTATCGTGGTTTATACTTTTAGCTCTTCACTTAAATCATTCGTTGCAATCGGGCTTTCAAACAATTGGGTTAAACAATCAAAAATGGATAAAACGCTTAAAGTGGATAAGCAGCATATATGCTCTTATTATTGCAATTGGTTTTAGCACTATAACTATTTACTTTTTCGTACAATCGTTGAATAATTAAAATTAGAATATGGCAATTTTAGATCCTCGAATACCGGATGGCTCCATTGAAAAAAAATGGGCTACTTTTAAATCGACATGTAAGCTGGTTAACCCTGCCAATAAACGCAAGCTGGATATTATTGTCGTAGGTACAGGTTTGGCCGGAGCCTCGGCAGCCGCTTCGCTTGGCGAATTGGGTTACAATGTAAAAATATTTTGCTATCAAGACAGTCCTCGTAGAGCTCATAGTATTGCAGCTCAAGGTGGTATAAATGCAGCAAAAAATTATCAAAACGATGGCGATAGCGTTTACCGTTTGTTTATCGATACGTTAAAAGGTGGCGATTATCGTGCTCGTGAAGCAAATGTCTATCGTTTGGCAGAAGTCAGCAATTCCATTATCGATCAATGTGTAGCTCAAGGCGTGCCGTTTGCTCGCGATTATGCCGGTTACCTTGATAATCGTTCGTTTGGAGGAGCTCAGGTTTCTAGAACATTTTATGCCCGCGGGCAAACAGGGCAGCAATTGTTGTTGGGTGCATACAGTTCACTTAATAGGCAGATTGCAGCCGGTACGGTTAAGCTTTATCAAAGAAGAGATGTTTTAAATATCGTAATGGTAGATGGGAAAGCACGAGGAATTATTGCCAGAAATTTAGTTACAGGCGAAATAGAACGTCATTCAGCTCATGCAGTTGTTTTAGCAACCGGTGGATACGGTAATTTATATTATTTGTCAACCAATGCTATGGGGTCGAATACAACAGTTATTTGGCAGGCGTATAAAAAAGGTGCGTTCTTCGCAAATCCTTGCTTTACTCAAATTCATCCTACTTGTATTCCGGTGCATGGCGAATACCAGTCAAAATTGACTTTGATGAGCGAAAGTTTGAGAAATGATGGCAGAATATGGGTACCCAAAAAACTTGAAGATGCTAAAAAACTACAACGTGGTGAAATAAAGGCTAATGATATCCCCGAAGAAGACCGCGATTATTATCTTGAGCGTCGTTATCCGGCATTTGGCAATTTAGTGCCTCGCGATGTAGCTTCCAGAGCCGCCAAAGAACGTTGTGATGCAGGTTATGGAGTGAATAATACCGGCTTGGCTGTATTCTTAGATTTGGCCGATTCTATTAAGCGTTTAGGTAAAGATGTTATTGAAAAACGCTACGGAAATCTTATTCAGATGTACGAAAAAATTACGAATGAAAATCCATACGAAACTCCGATGATGATTTATCCCGCAGTTCATTATACCATGGGCGGTTTATGGGTCGATTATCATTTAATGACAAACATTCAAGGTCTTTTTGCTATTGGCGAATGTAATTTTAGCGACCATGGAGCAAATCGATTGGGAGCATCTGCATTAATGCAGGGGTTGGCTGACGGATATTTTATCTTGCCTTATACAATCGGTCATTATTTGGCTGATATGGTTAAAGTTCCGAGAATCGATACAGGAACTCAAGAATTTGAGCAAGCTGAAAAAGAGGTTGAAAACAGAATTGAACATTTATTATCAATAAAAGGTACCGAACCGGTAGATTATTTCCATAAAAAATTGGGAAAAGTAATGTGGGACTATGTTGGAATGGGAAGAAATGAAGAAGGATTAAAAACCGGAATCGAAAAAATCAAAGAAATTCGACACGAATTTTGGAAAAATGTAAAAATTACCGGAACCAATAATGAGTTTAATCCTGAATTGGAAAAAGCATGGAGAGTGGCAGATTTCTTAGAGTTGGGTGGATTGTTAGCTAAAGATGCCTTACATCGGGAAGAATCGTGTGGCGGGCATTTTAGAGAAGAAAGCCAAACAGACGATGGAGAAGCTAAACGCAACGATGAGAAATTTGCCTATGCTGCTGCTTGGGAATATAAAGGCGAAGATGCAGATCCCGAATTGCATAAAGATGAACTTACATTTAAAGAAGTGAAAATTGTTCAGCGAAACTATAAATAATACCGTATAAAGCAAATCATTAATATAGATTGAAAATTAACTATTATGAATCTTAAATTAAAAATATGGCGTCAGGCAAATCCTAAAGATAAAGGACATTTTGAAGAATATTCGTTAGAAAATGTAAGCTCCGACGCTTCTTTTTTAGAAATGCTGGATATACTAAACGAAAAATTGATTCGTGAAGGAAAAAATCCGGTTGCTTTTGATCATGATTGTCGCGAGGGTATATGTGGAATGTGCAGTTTGTATATCAACGGTCGTCCTCATGGTCCAGACGATGATATAACGACATGCCAGCTTCACATGCGAAAATTTAAAGATGGCGAAACCATTACAATAGAACCATGGAGAGCAGGAGCTTTTCCTGTTGTAAAAGATTTAATTGTAGATAGAAATGCGTTTGATAAGATATTACAAGCCGGAGGTTTTATTTCGGTTAATACAGGCTCGGCACCCGATGCTAACAGTACACCCATTCAAGCCGAAAAAGCAGAAGAAGCTATGGATGCTGCAGCATGTATTGGCTGCGGTGCTTGCGTTGCAGCTTGCAAAAATTCATCTGCCATGTTGTTTGTTGCTGCAAAAGTTTCGCAATTTGCACTCCTCCCACAGGGCAAGCCCGAAGCTTCAAAACGCGTAAAAGCCATGATTGCGAAAATGGATGAACTAGGTTTTGGAAGTTGCACCAATACAGGAGCTTGCGAAGCAGAATGCCCTAAAAACATATCAATCGCCCATATTGCACGATTAAATAGAGAATACTTATTAGCCAATATCAAAGATTAATTCAAACACGAACCAATATCGACCATACATTCATAAAAACAGCTTTAAAAGCTTAATTTCTTATATTTTTCAATCGCTTTTTGTTTTTTATGGTTTAAAAAAAAGTTTGCTTTTTTGTAGGGCTCAAAAAGTTGTATTACTTTTACTTTGTAAAAACAAAACATATGAGCGAAACCATTTTAAAAGCATTGATGCGATTATTTGCCATCATTGCCGACGTTGATAACGAAAACGAATCAGGTGTTAGCGAAAAGGGTAGAGAGGTTGTAGCTTCTTATTTGAAACAACAACTTAGCCAAGAACTAGTCGATCAGTATTTAGCACTTTTTGATCAATATTTTTTGGAACAGCAAGGTAAAAAAGGTAAAAAACGCTTATCGGCAAATAGTGTAAAAGTATTGGCTATATGCTCCAAAATAAACGATGAACTTCGTCAAGAGCAAAAAATATTGGTTTTACTTAAATTGTTTGAGTTTATAAATTACAACGAAAGCATCAGCGAATATGAGTTGGAATTTGTAAAAACAGTTGCCGAAACCTTTAACATCCCTGCCTTAGAATACGAAAATTGTAAGGCTTTGATACTCGAAAAACCGGACAAAATACCGTATAAAGAACATTTGCTTATCATCGATCATAACTCAGAAAATACGATACCCGGAGCAAAACATATTTTTAATCATAACTTAAACGGGCAGTTGGTTATTCTTCATGTTGAATCGACCAATATGTATGCTTTTGGCTACATAGGAGATGAAACACTTTATCTAAATGGTCAGCTGATCTATCCTAAAAGGGTATATATTTTAGTAAAAGGTTCTACCATCCGAAGCCCCAAATTAGCTCCGATTTATTACAGCGATGTGGTGGCATCGTTTCTTAGCACGAAGCAAAGTCAAAAAATTACATTTACAGCCAAGCACGTTTCTTTTAAATTTAAAAATTCAAATAACGGACTGCATGATTTTAATTTTAGCGAAGAAACAGGCCAGTTAATTGGCGTAATGGGCGGCAGTGGAGCAGGAAAATCAACTTTATTAAGCATTTTAAATGGCAATATGATACCCGACGAAGGTGAAGTGCTTATTAATGGGTATAATGTTCATTCGGAGAAAGATAAGATAAAAGGTGTAATTGGTTTTGTTCCTCAGGATGACTTGCTAATCGAAGAACTTACGGTATATCAAAACTTGTATTACAATGCAAAACTTTGCTTTGCCGATTTTACCGAACAACAAATAGATGAGGCTGTTACCAAGGTTCTTCAGGATTTGGATTTGTATGAAATTCGAAATTTAAAAGTTGGCGGACCATTAAACAAGTTTATAAGCGGTGGGCAGCGTAAACGTTTGAATATAGCGTTGGAATTAATCCGCGAACCCGATGTGATGTTTGTCGATGAGCCAACATCGGGACTTTCGTCAATGGACTCAGAAATGGTAATGGACTTACTGAAAGAAATTACCTTGAAGGGTAAATTGGCTATTGTAAATATACATCAACCCTCGTCCGATATTTTTAAATTATTTGACAAAATACTCATTTTAGACAAAGGTGGTTATCCGATTTATTACGGTAATCCGGTAGAATCGCTTATTTATTTCAAAAAGGCAATCAATCATGTAAATGCGGACCAAAGCGAATGCCGTTGTTGCGGTAACGTAAATCCTGAGCAGGTTTTACAGATTGTTGAAACCAAGGTGGTGGATGAATACGGGAAATTGACTCGAAACCGTAAATTTGCTCCTTCAGAATGGTTTAAGCATTACAAGGAAAGTTTGGACAATGATTTTAAAGAAAAATCGTTTGAAAAAGAGATTCCCCCCAACAATTTCAATATTCCATCGCGTTGGAGGCAGTTTAAAATTTTTATTGTAAGGGATGTCTTATCAAAGCTTACAAATAAGCAATATGTATTGCTGAACTTTTTAGAAGCTCCCGTATTGGCTTTCATTTTAGGATATTTTACAAAATACATTGCCGGCGATCATTATATTTTTAGCGAAAACGAAAATTTGTTTGCTTATTTGTTTATGGCGATAGTGGTTGCATTATTTTTAGGTATGACGGTAAGTGCCGAAGAAATAATTCGCGACCGAAAAATATTGCAACGCGAAAAGTTTTTAAACCTGAGTCGCTTCAGTTATATTAATGCTAAAGTAATCATTATGTTCGTTTTATCGGCAATACAAATGATTACATTTGTTTTAATAGGTAACACTATTTTAGGCATCAAAGGACTTACCTTGGAATATTATTGGATTTTGTTTACTACAGCTTGCTTTGCCAATATGCTTGGGCTAAATATATCGTCGGCATTAAATTCTGTTGTAACCATTTATATTCTTATTCCTTTTATTTTGGTTCCGCAATTATTGTTGAGCGGAGTTATAGTAAAATTCGATAAACTTCATAAATCGGTTGCCAGTGTGAGGTATGTGCCGGTTGCAGGCGATTTGATGACTTCGCGCTGGGCGTTTGAAGCATTAGCAGTTACTCAGTTTAAGAAGAATAAGTGGGAAAAGAACTTTTTTGAAATCGATAAACGTAAAAGCTTTAACGAATTCAAATTTAATTATTTGATTCCCGAATTAATCAATCGCCTCGATGCATGCGAACGATATTTAAACGAAAAAGACGAGGAAATTCCTTTTGAAAGGAATCTTACTATCTTAAAGAATGAGATTCGTTCAATGGAAAATCTTTTTCAAAAGAAAAAATTCAATGGTTTTGAGCTCTTGGTTCCCGGTAAATTCAGTTCCATTGTTGCTTCGAATGTACGCGATTATTTGGAAGAAAAGCGTAAGTTTTTTGTGAAACAATACAACAAAGCGACTTCCGATGGAGATAAAAAATTAAGCGAGCTGTCTGCAACCTATTCAAACGAAGAAATTGTTAAAATGAAAGAAAACTATTATAATATATCGTTGGCAGATTTAGTTACGAATAAAAATACTTTTCAAACACTGGTTGAGGATGATGATAGATTGATTCAGCTTACAAAACCTATATTTAAAGATCCGGATTCGAATTATGGTAGGGCTCATTTTTATGCTCCATACAAACGTTTGGGAAGCCTGGAGATAGATACATTCTGGTTTAATACCATGTTTATTTGGCTTACAACGATTTTAATGTATATAGCATTGCAATTCGATTGGCTTAAGAAGTTACTGAGCAGTTCGCTGTGGTCAAAAATTAAATTCGGTAAGAAAAATGACGATTAGCGGTTTTACAATGGTGCGTAATGCCACCAAACTTTATTTTCCTATAAAAGAGAGCATTTCAAGTATTTTGCCGATGGTTGATGAGTTTATTGTGGCATTAGGAAAAGGTGATGAAGATGATACCACCGAACAAGAAATACAATCACTTCAATCCGATAAAATTAAAATTATACATCGTGAGTGGGATTCAACATTGTATAAAAACGGAAAAATATTTGCACACGAAACCAATATTGCATTAAAAGAATGTAAGGGCGATTGGTGCTTTTATTTACAGGCCGACGAGGTTATACATGAAAATGATTTGCCAATATTAAAAAAAGCTTGTGCGCATTTTCTTGAGCATAAAAATGTAGATGGTTTTACGTTAAAGTACCATCATTTTTTTGGCGATTATCAACATTACTTACCCATTCATGGTTGGTGCAGAAGCGAAATACGCATTGTGCGCAATAACATAGGCGTTTATTCATACAACGATGCTAATACTTTTAGAAAAGGAAACAATGAAAAACTCAATATCATAGCCCTTGATGCGTATGTATATCATTATGGCTGGGTACGACCACCTTTTTTGATGCAAAAAAAGAAAAACGTTCAGGATTCTATTCATGCCGGCCAACATGAGGTGGTTGAAAAGGAAGAAGTTTTTTCGTATGGCAATTTGTCAAAAGTTCCCATTTTTCATGGCTCTCATCCAAACGTCATGCAAGAGCGTATTGCAAACCTTTCGTGGTCGAAAGAATTATCTTTTAACGAAGTGAAATTGATGCGACCCAAAATGAAACACGAAAAAGTAAAATATAAAGTTCTTAGTTTTTTTGAAAATAAACTTTTAGGCGGAAAACAACTTTTTGGTTACAAAAATTGGAACAAATTGGGAAAGTATGTCGCTCAACGGGAATAATACAATTTAATTGCAGATATGATGTTTTAATAGGCTAAGATGTTGATAATCAAAAAAATATTTTAGTGTTCTCTATGGGAAATTAATTTGTTTGCAGACTTAAAGTACATGTTATAGGGAAATGGTCGCTTACGTCAATTCGGTGAATTTGATATTGGCATGAGTTAAAATATGAACTATGTAAAATATAGTCGATTCGCAAAAAAGGAATGTTGCCATTATAGGTACTTCCCAGATTTTTATCCATCAGCGAATAACTATCGATTAGGTTTTTAGAAATGATGGAGTAGGTATATGAAGCAGGAGTATCGTTAAAATCGCCACATACAATTACCGGATACGGGCATTGATGAATGTGAAGTGCAATGGTGTATGCTTGTATATTTCGTTTTTTGGATGCTGAAATCAACCTGCGCAATACCGATTTCGATTTCTCAATTTGAACATCGTCCGGTTTATGTTCAATGTTTGCTATAAAGGCATAATCTTCATTTCCAAGTCGAACGCTCTCTAAATGCATGTTATATATACGAACGGTGTCTTTATTTATTAAAACATCGGTAAAGATACACATGTTCGATGTTCCGCTAAATGTAATTTCGCCTTTATTGACAATAGGATACCGGGTTATGGTAGCAATTCCAAAATAATCTGATTTTCTGTTGATGACAGGGAAATAGGCATGAATATTTTTGGTTTTTAGTCCTTTGAGCAAAAAGTCGGTAGTAATGTACTTGCCGTCACTTTGGTAATAATATTCCTGAAAACAGGCAATATCGGGGCTCTGATTTACAATAAAATCTAAGATGTTTTGATGGTTCGGATGATTCGTTTTCCAACTGTACACATCAAAAAGACGTACGTTAAAACTTAGTACTTTAAAGGATTGGTTTGTACTGCAATTTTCTTTTTTTAAAATGGAACTAAAATTCAAAAAGCGGTTAAATACTGTCAATCCCCATATAAAGAAAGGTAATGCAATTAGTAAAGTAATAAAGTACTTTCTGTACAATGCAATAATAGTGAATATAAGAAAAACAATAAAAGTAAAAGGGAATCCTAAACTGAAAACAGAGGGGAGTATCCATGTGTTGGAGTCGATATATTTAGCAGATAATGATATAATTAAAACAACGAGTAACAGAAAATAAACAACGATAAACGAACTTTTTAATAATCGTCTGAACAGACTTTTTTTCTTTTTTGGCAGGTACGTCATTTATTTCCGGCTTTAAATAAGGTTTCTTTTTCTTTTTTCGACAAGCTGTCGTATCCTTGTTTTGCTATTTTGTCTAAAATTCTGTCTATTTCTTTCTGTAGCTGTGCTTTTTTGAAGTTATATTCCTCATCGCTCATGTTGCGAACATTTTGGTAAGTCGATTTCTTTTTTCTTAAATTAAAACGGGGGAACGTAATTTTCGGGAATTTATATTTTGGTTGACGTAATAGTAAACCGTAGCAAAGTCCGTAAAAGGCTCCGCCAAGGTGTGCTATGTGTCCGCCACTATTCTCGCCGGCTATGCTCAAAAAGTCGATGATAATGGTGAAAATTGCAATGTGCTTTAGTTTTATTTGGCCAATAAATAATAGGTTCATTCTATATTCCGGAACATAAAACGAAATGGTTACCACTACAGCAATTACAGCAGCCGATGCACCTAATGCTTTGGAAATGTTTACCAAATCATTAAAAGCAGGGAAAAAATTAAATGCCAAAATATAAAAGATGGCACCAAAAAGTCCACCAATAATGTATGTATATAATAGTTTTTTTGAGCTTAAGTAATCGACAAAAATTTTTCCAAACCAATAAAACCAAAGCATATTGAACACAATATGCAATATTTCTTCGTGAGTAAACATATACGTAAACGGAGTCCAGGGCATGGTTTTTAAAATGTGAATATTGGCAGGTAGCATCAGGTAGTTAAGAATATAATATAGGCTTTGGTCTTCAAAATGAAATAAAAAAACAAAAAGCCTTGAAAAACTGATTAATAAATAAACCGCTATATTGATATAAAGTAATTTAGTAAGGTAATTACCGTACTTAAATTTCGTCCAGGTTTTCTTTAATAAGCCGTCCATGTTTGATTAATATCGTTTTTTCTTCCAAAATAATATCAAGATAATGCCAAACAACATTCCCCCAAGATGTGCAAAATGAGCTACATTGTCGCCGGGTTGATTCATAATACCACTGTAAAGTTCAAAAAAACCATACAAAATGACAAAATATTTTGCTTTTATGGGAACAAAAAAGTATAGGTATATCAAAGCATTTGGAAACATCATACCAAAAGCTAATAATAAACCAAATACGGCTCCCGAAGCACCCACCGTAGGTATATTGATTTGCATTAAATACTGATGGTCGAGAAAGCGGAACGATTCTGTAACAAAACCCGGGTCGGTTCGATATAAAGACCATTGGGAAATAAATTCGTTAAGTTGAAGCTGATAATCAGGAAAATGGTGTACAATGATATATGCAAAAGTTTCGGGTGATGGGCTGTTTTTATAGGCTAAAATAGCATGCTCTAAACCATGAAAACGATACCAGCTTATAAATAGATGAAGAGCTGCGGCTCCCAATCCTGTGAAAAAGTAATAGAAAGCGAAACGTTTGCTGCCCCATATGTTTTCAATGGCTGAGCCAAACATCCAAAGAGCAAACATGTTTGAAAAAATGTGCATGAAATTACCATGCATAAACATATGAGTAATAAGTTGATATGGGTGAAAATATTCAGATCCAAAATAAAAAAGCCCCAAATTGTAAGTAAGGTCTATATTGAATTTAGTGGCAAAAACATAGGTTGCTAAAAACAATAAGCCATTGATAATGAGAATGTTTTTTACCACCGGTGGCATTAATCTAAATCCGCTTGGGGAGTAGTAGTTCATATTTGTTGTTTATTTAAAAAGTTGGTCTATGTCTTCGTTTGGAATGATATGAAAAATTGTTTTTCCGTCCGGAGTATATTGGGGTTGAGAAGTAGAAAATAGGCTGTCGAAAAGGTGTTGTCGTTCATTTTCGGATAGCGATTGCCCTTTTTTGATCGCCGATGAGCGGGCAAGTTGAACAAGCATTTCGTTTATGTTTAACTCTTCGGGATTTTTTTCACTTTCTTCAAACTGATGAATAAAATGTTCCATTGTACTGGCTAAATTGAAATTTGACCAATACGAGGGGATGCCTTCAACATTAAATTGTCCGTCAGATAAGGTTGTTATAATAAACCCCAGCCGTTTTAAATGAGGTATAAGTGATTTAAAATATTCGGCATGGTGAATTGGTAAATGCAAAATTTCGGGAAAAATTAATTTTTCGGTATAGACCTCATCTTGTTTATATTTTTCTTCTAACATTTCGTACAAGATTCTTACATGAGCTCTATACTGGTCTATGAGCATAATGCCCGATTTAACCGGTACCAGCAGATATTGATTTTTTATTTGCAAAACCCCGCTATTCCCTGTTTCGTTATATGTTTCTAAAGGAATTTTGTGTTGTGTTTCGGCGGGTGAAATGGATGGGGTGTCTTGTTCAAAAAGTTTTTGCCAGTCTTTCGTTACTTGTTTTGTTTTGGTTTGCTCAAAGGGATTATAGTTAGGATTAATTTGGATTTTTGGAGCGTTGAGGGGTTGATTTTTGGAAAAATTGGGCAATTTAATACTACTTTCGTTTTCAAAGTCTATGTTGGGTAAAATATTGGTTTTCCCAAGTGTTTGTCGTACAGCAGCTTCTAAAATTTGCGAAACAGCCCGTTCGTCTTCAAATTTAATTTCGGTTTTGGTGGGGTGAATATTTACATCTATGCTGTTGGGATCGCATTCAAAAAAAATAAAATACGAGGGAAGGGTTTCGGGCAAAAGTAAGTTTTCGTATGCGTTTAAAATTACTCTGTACAAAAAAGGATGTCTCATGTAGCGGTTATTGACAAAGAAAAATTGCAATCCGCTTTTCTTTTTGGCATATTCGGGTTTGCCAATAAATCCACGAATAGTTATAATTGAAGTATCGACGTTGATGTCAACTAATTCGTTCGATAAGTTTTTACCGAAAATGTGAATAATTCGTTGCTTTAAACTGGTGGGGCTGAGCGAATAAATTTCTGTGTCGTTATGTGTTAAAGAAAAAGCAATGGTTGGATGTGCCATTGCAATTCGATGAAATTCGTCTAAAATGTGTTTAAACTCGATTATGTCTGACTTTAAAAAGCGTCTTCGTGCCGGGATGTTGTAAAAAAGATTTTTAACAGTAAATATGCTTCCTTGTTGACAAACGATAGGTTCTTGGTTTATGAGTTTGCTTCCGTGCAGTTCTATTTTAAATCCTAAATCGTTGCCTTCTTTTCGTGTTTGCAGTTCCACTTGAGCTACCGACGAAATGGCTGCCAGTGCTTCGCCTCTGAAACCAAAGGTAGAAATAGAAAATAAATCGTTGGCTTCGGAGATTTTGGAGGTGGCATGTCGTTCAAAAGCTAAGCGAGCATCTACTTCAGACATGCCCATTCCATCGTCCATAATTTGAATGGAGGTTTTGCCTCCGTCTTTAATATGGACTTTGATGTTTTTGGCAAATGCATCAATAGCATTTTCCATCAACTCTTTTACTACCGATGCCGGTCTTTGAACTACTTCGCCCGCAGCTATCTGATTCGCTACAGCATCGGGTAAAATATGGATAACATGGTCAATCATTACGAAAACAAGAAAAATAACGCTAAAGCGGTTAGTCCTACTATAATTACAATTAAACGAATGTTTGCTTTACGAATGTCTGCGTTTCGTGCTTTTGATTTATTTTTCTGAAAACTGCCTTTTATATGTTCTTTGTATGAATATTCGTTATTTGTTTTTGTATGGTCTTGCATTGAGCGTTGTTCGAGTTCTTCTTTTTCGGGATCATAAAACACCGGTTTATAGCCGTATTGTTTTGCTTTGGGCAATTTAAAAAAACGAATACCAAACATAGTTATATTTTTCTACAAAGGTAATAGCAAATTTGCAAAAAACGATTTGTTCTTTGCAAAAGGATGTTAAAGTAGTGTAAATTATTTATAGTAGCAGATATATGAAGTATCGCGTTTTATTTCTACTCCAAATTTAACATTGGCTGGAACAATAAAAAACTGTCCTTTGGAGTACGTTTTCTTTTCTTGTCCGGGGATGGAAATGTGCATTTCGCCTTCAATCACTTCCATTTTTTCTTCGGTCGATGTACCAAATTCATATTGACCGGGAAGCATAACACCGACTGTTGCTCTGCCGTCGTTGGTATTGATGGCCATGGATTTTACTTTCCCATCAAAATATTCGTTAATTTTTATCATATTCAAATTAGTTTAGTGCAAAAAAAGCAATTATATCTTTATATTAAAATGAGTTTTGTCAAGAAATAAGGTTAAAA
>DAOOWN010000047.1:0-22742 GCA_035371305.1 Bacteroidales bacterium | reverse complement strand
TAAATATTTCAAACACTCCTATTTTTGTTTATCCTAATCCGATTTCAAAAAATGGAATGCTATATATCAACATTGATTTACCAATAATCACATCTGAGATTTCAGTAGAAATTATCGACCTAAATGGAAAAGTAATTAAGAAAAATAAAATTACTCAAAATTCAAACTCCATAAAAGCCCCTGACAAAAGTGGATTTTATATTTTTAGGACTATGCTTGATTCAAAGGTAATTTCATCTAACAGAATATTTGTAAATGAATAGATTGATATTTATATTGTTTTTTGTAATTCCAATAAATATATTCGCTCAGCAAAAGCTTGAATTTATTGGAGAGAGAATTGATTTTGCAATTAACAGCAACCGATTTTCGATAAATGGAATTTATTATTTTTCAAATAGTTCGGATAAGGAAATCAGGCAAACTATTTTATTTCCTTTTTCAAAAAATACAGATTCCATAACTGTTAAACGTGTTTACAACTTAACTTATTCAGAAAATCTTAGTTTTCAAGAATTTGAAAATGCAGTTGCTTTTAAGGTAATTGTTTTACCTAAAGATACAGTAAAAGTTAACATTGCTTATTCTCAAAATACGGTCAAAGAAAACATCTACATTTTAGAATCAACTCAGACTTGGGGACAAGCTTTGAAAAGAGCCGATTATTCATTAACAATTGATACTTCTGTTCAGATTGATAGCTTATCTTTAAAACCTGATTCATTGACTAAAAATGTTTACTTTTGGAATAAACAAGAGTTTTATCCAAATGAAAATTTCAAAGTATGGATAAAATAAATTCAGCGCATAACATCGTGTATAAAACATTGGGGCCTAAGTGGTTAAATCAAAATTCCTGCCCCGCATCGGCTATAGTGTCGGTGGATAGAAACTCAGCCCGCACCCCCAACGTTTCATACACGCAACCGTTATGTATAAGCAATCAGAAATCAAAAAACATAGAGCATGAAATCATTTTTCTCTAAAATATTTTCAAAGTCTGAAAACCCTAAAATGAATTCAGAATGAATAAAGACTAATTCGACTAGTAATAATGTGGTTAAACGTGCTGGCGATATTACGGTAAATGCATTCTTTTGCATCTGTCAGACGAACGCTGACAAGAAAGTGGAAATTTTAAAAAAGGAAAGTATGGGGTCCCTCTCCATCACAATACTTACAACAGACAATGATGCAGAAATTATTTGGAAAGCAATAAGAGGAATTACAAACGAACTTTTAGAAAACCACTTGAAAAAAAACGAGCTTAAACAATTTATTCCTTTTCATCGCCCTACATATGATTGGAAAGGAAACGTGTTGGAGGCAGGATCAGAAATTGAGATCTATTATTATCATGGAAAAGACTTCTATGAACAAAAATTTAAGTCCTATGGAGAAGGTTATATTATGCAACACAATGAGCCTTTTGTCTTGAAGAAACTGGAAGATTTATGTAAATTCTATAGCCTTGACCCTGCTGACTATTTGTAAAACAAATGAGAAAGAAACTAGTTTCAAGAGTGAGAGTAATTGCCTGTGCCTAACAACATACTTGCGACCAGTGGGCATTAGTGCATGTGAGGCTTGCTTTTTTTCAACGGTAGAAACTTTTTTATTGGCAAGCCACGTGAACTTTTGTACTTTTAATAAACAGTATCACGACAGACAAGTGAGCCACTTTTAATTGCCCTCCGACCGCCAGTAGCAAACCGTTAGTAACAACTTTAGAATAGAATAAACGACAATGGACAAACAATTAAATCATTAAAAATTCGTAAACACACAAGCCCGCCAATTATCAGTAAAGTTTTATACAATTAGTTTAAATCAAGACTAAAATGAGAATGTTAAAAAACAATAATCCTTCAATCTTAAACCTTGGAAAAATTCTAACAATAGTAGCAATTCTCTCTAGTATTGCTTCGTGTAAAAAGGAAAGTTCTTGTTATGACGAACAACTATACCAACAACATAAAAATGACATTTGCACAACGGACTGTCCTGGCGTAACTGGCTGTGATGGGAAAACATATTGCAATGAATGTGAGGCAAACCGACAGGGAATAAGAGTAAAATAAGAATGCTGCCACAAACATATAGCGTGATAGCCTAAAGCCCACCTATGAAAAAGCCCGATAACCTTGAAATTAACTGGCTTTTGGGGACACTATCTTAATTTAGCAAAACATTTGTAAAAAAAAGAACCGAAAATAGGCCTCACTTCTATTACCAAAGTGGACAGATTATTTGTTTTTTATTTTAAACTCCAGGAAACGCCACCTTTAACCCAACGTCCGGGCATTGGAATATTGGCAATGTCGTAATAATAAGTATTAAACAAATTGGTTCCGCTGATAAAAAAGCTAACGTTATTAAATTGATAATTAATCTGAGCGTCAACGGTAAGGTAAGGATTATATGATTTTTCTACACCGCTCGGATACTCAGTATAGGTTCCCATTCGCTCGTGATAAAGCATGGTCCAGGTGGCCGTCAGGTTTTTAATAATAGAATGACTAAGCGAAAGGCTTATTTTGTTTCGTAATACATCTAAGGCATATTTTGAATAGTAGTTCTCGCTTTGTTTTAATATATCTATGTACATATAATTTAATCGAACGCTTTTTAACAAAGAATTCGGATGCAACAAATCATGTCGGTAAGTTAACAAAAACTCTACGCCCGATGTATTAACAGTAGTGATATTTTCGCTATGCCATTTATCGGTTGGCGTTAACCGTACCCAATCTATTATATTTTTCCCCTGACGATAAAAATATGCCGCCTGAACTTGCCATGCTGTATGATTATATTTTAATCCCACCTCATAATTGTTGGCTTCTTCTGGTTTTAAGTTTATATTTCCTTCGTTAGCAGCATCTTTATAATACAATTCGGTATAGGTTGGCAAACGCAACGAACGATTTGCAGAAATAAATATTTTTAACGGTTCAACTATCGAATATCCTATCTCAGCACCGGGATAAAAATATCCATTTCCAGTTGATAAAAAGGTTGCCATTAAGCCGGCTGATGCATGCCATTTTTTAATTTGAATGTCATGATCGGCAAAGAGCGATAAATACGTCTTTTGTGCTTTACGCGTAAACAGTCCATTGGTTTCAAAGGGTGCAGGAATGGTGTCGTTCATGGGTTCGCCCAACACATTGCTGTATATATGTTCAAACCTATAATCGAATCCTAAGGTCGTTTTGCCAAATTTGGAATGGTACATAGCGTTCGTTTGTGCTCCGGCAACCTGCGTTAAATGATAATTGTGGTTTTTGTACCATACAGGAATCTGCGAAGCCGGTAAATCATGACGAAAAAGCTCAAAACGATCGTGGTGCTGACGATAATAGGCCTGCGACGTCCAAACAAGATGTTGCCAAAAATGTTTGTTGGTAAGAGACATGAATAAAGTATGCGTTTGCTCAAACTGATTCGGATATTTCGGTGTATAAAAACTATTGGCTCCAAATGCTTTATCTTCGGCAGCGAGTAAAAATTGCAAATGATTTTTTTCTTTTAACTGCGAAATTTGCCACATAGCCTGGCTGTGATTAAAATCGGTATTGTTTCGATACCCATCGCTTTGATAGCGGCTAATAGAAACTAGATGCCGGGTATTTCCCAACTTGAACATAGCAGAAAGTTGACCTTCAAAATATTTAAAATCACCTCCGGCAACTGAAATATGTATATTATTTTGCTCACTATCTTTGGTTACGATGTTAATGGCCCCCGAAAATGCATTAGCTCCATAACGGCGGGCATCACCTCCCGATAGCAATTCAATACGTTCTATGCACGTATAATCAATGGGAATATTCAAAGTATGATGTCCGGTTTGAGGATCGTTTACAGGCACACCATTTACCATAACAAGTGTTTGTTCGTAATTTCCACCGCGAATACTTAAATCAGCTTGTACATTGTGTACTCCACGCTGACGTACATCTACTGTCCCCATATAATCCAATACATCGGCTATGGAAGAAACGGGCATTTTCTTTAATTCCTCGCTTCCCACTATTTGAACCATTCGTAATTGATTTTTGTAAGAATTGCTAACCCGATTGGCATTTACCTCTACCTCTTTTAAACGTATGGTGTCTTGCGCTAAAAGATTGAATACGAATAATATACCTAACAATGCAAAACTAAATTTCATAACGATTTTTTTTTGTGCAAAAGTAATCAAGAAATACAAACCTATTCACCTGCTCAAAAAATTTTGAATATTTATTAAAAAGAATCCCTACTAATAATATTTATACTTCTCAAACACAATAATGATGTTTTACAAATAATTCAAACTAACACTTTAAATAACACAAAAAATGTATTAGAAAAATGTGTAGCTTATTGTAAATATGGAAAAATCTACGTAAGTTTGTGCCCATTTTAAAAACACGAGTAATTGACAAATAATTAAATAATTAACTGACATGAAAGTTTATAAAACCGAACAGATTAGGAACATCGTTTTACTAGGAAATTCATCATCGGGAAAAACTTCTTTGGCTGAATCCATTTTATTTGTAAGTGGAGCCATTAGCAGAAAAGGTGATGTTTTATCGAAGAACACAGTTTCTGACTTTAACGAAATTGAACAGAACAATGGATGTTCTATTTTTTCGTCTTTAATGCAAACCGAATTCAATGATAAAAAATTGAATTTCTTGGATAATCCTGGTTTTGATGATTTTAATAATGCTATTTACTCTTCTTTAAAAGTTGGTGATGCTGCGTTGTTACTTATCAATGCTCAAAACGGCGTAGAAGTTGGAACTCAAATTCAAATGCGTTATATTGAAAAATTTCAAAAACCATTTGCAATTGTTATAAATCAGGTTGACCACGAAAAAGCAAACATTGAACACGTTTTAGAAAACATAAAATCATTTATCGGTAATAAAGCTGTAGCCATTCAGTTCCCGGTTGAAACAGGTGCAAATTTCAATTCAATAATTGATATTGTAAAAATGAAAATGCTTACCTACAAAGATGAAAATGGCAAAGCTACGATCTCTGATATACCGGCAAATTTAAAAGACCATGCTGAAGAACTTCGCAATGCATTAATTGAAGCAGCAGCCGAAAATGACGAAACATTGATGGAAAAATTCTTTGAACAAGGCACACTTGAAGAAGAAGAAATTGCCCGCGGATTAAAATTAGGTATTGTAAACAACTCATTGTTCCCAATTTTATTTACTTCGGCAAAGAAAAACATCGGTATTGACCGCCTTATGGAATTTATTGGTACCAGTATGCCAAGTCCTGCTGAAGTACCTCCAATGAAAACGGTTGATGGAAAAGAAATTAAAACAGATCCTAACGGACCTGCTATTGCTTTTGTATTTAAAACTTCTACCGAACAACATATCGGCGAAATCAACTATTTCAAAGTTGTTTCAGGTGAATTAACCGAAAGCATTGACTTAACCAACAATAACACGCAAACAAAAGAACGTTTAGCTCAATTGTTATTGGTAAATGGTAAAAACCGCGTAAAAATCGAAAAAATTGTAGCCGGCGATTTAGGCGCAACCGTAAAACTTAAAAACACTAAATTTAATCATACACTTTCAGCATCTGGTAGCGATATTATGATTGAACCGATTGCATTTCCCGAACCACGTTATCGCACAGCCATTAAAGCAGTGAACGAAAGTGATGACGAAAAATTGGGCGAAGCACTCAACCGCATGCACAACGAAGACCCCAGCATTTTAATTGAATATTCTAAAGAATTAAAACAAATTATTGTATCGGGTCAAGGAGAATATCATTTGAATATTCTAAAATGGCACTTAGACAATATTTTCAAAATTCCAACAGAATATCTTGCTCCCAAAATTCCGTATCGCGAAACCATAACCAAAGCTGCCCAGGCCGACTATCGTCATAAAAAACAAACCGGTGGTGCCGGTCAATTTGGCGAAGTTCACTTAGTTATTGAACCATACGTAGAAGGCATGCCCGATCCGGTAAAATATAAATTCGGAACAAAAGAAATTAACATCAGCGTTCGTGGAAAAGATGAAATTGATTTACCATGGGGCGGAAAATTAATTTATTACAACTGTATTGTAGGTGGTTCAATTGATGCACGATTTATGCCCGCCATTTTAAAAGGTATCATGGAAAAAATGGAAGAAGGACCTCTTACCGGTTCGTATGCACGTGACATCAGAGTTGCCGTTTACGATGGTAAAATGCACCCGGTAGATTCAAACGAAATTTCATTCCGCCTTGCCGGTCGCAACGCTTTTAAAGAAGCATTTAAAAATGCCGGACCTAAAATTATGGAACCTATTTACGATGTTGAAGTATGGGTACCCAGCGAAAAAATGGGTGATGTAATGTCTGATTTACAAACTCGTCGTGCTATTGTTATGGGTATGAGCAGTTCCAAAGGTTTTGAAGTTATTAAAGCTCGCGTTCCATTGGCAGAAATGAATAAATACTCAACTACCTTAAATTCCATTACCAGTGGTAGAGCAATGTACTTTATGAAGTTTGCCGAATACGCTCAAGTTCCGGGCGAAATTCAAGACAAACTGCTTAAAGAATACGAAGCACAAGCTAAAGACGAAGAATAATCTTTTTGATAACAGTAAAAAAGGCTGTCGGATTCGACAGCCTTTTTTAGTTCAAAATACCTATAATAACTACTTATCCAATTTTTCAAATGCTGAATTCATACTTTTAAACTCAGGTACAATTTGCTTCATTTTCTTTACCAATTCGTAATTATCAAATAATGGAACAGTAGAAATCAATTCCTCCACTTGTGATGAAATATGCTCATACGGAATTTCAACTACCTTAGCAATCATTATCAGCGGATGATACGTAGGAAGCGTATTTTCTTTTTTATTCAACAATTCTTCGTATATTTTTTCGCCGGGTCTGAGACCGGTAAATACAATTTCAATGTCCTTACCCTCCTGTAATCCGGCTAATCGTATCATCTTTCGAGCCAAATCAACTATTTTGACCGGTTTTCCCATATCAAATATATAAATTTCGTTTCCGTTAGCCATTGCTCCAGCCTCTAAAACAAGTTGACAAGCTTCGGGAATGGTCATAAAATAACGGGTAATTTCGGGATGTGTTACTGTTATGGGACCACCGTTCTCTATTTGTTGTTTAAATCGTGGAATTACAGAGCCATTTGAGCCCAACACGTTACCAAAACGAGTTGTAATAAATTTTGTTTTCGATGTTTTGCCTAAAGCTTGGCAATACATCTCGGCAATGCGTTTAGAAGCTCCCATAACATTGGTTGGGTTAACCGCCTTATCGGTAGAAATCATTACAAACCGCTCTATATTGTACTGGTGTGCCAAGTCTGCCAATAATTTTGTTCCTTTTACGTTCGTAAAAACTGCTTCAGCAGGATTATTTTCCATTACAGGAACATGTTTATAGGCAGCAGCATGATATATAACCAATGGTTGATAGCGTTTAATAATGTACTCGAGTCTTTCGCGGTTAGTAATATCGCCTATTATGTATTTGAAATTTTTAAAATGATATTTTTCTTCCAATTCGAGCGTTAAATCGTACATAGGCGATTCCGCCTGATCAAATAGAATAATCAGCGAAGGATTAAAGCTCGTAAGTTGCAAAACTATTTCACGACCTATTGAGCCGGCAGCTCCCGTTACCATTACCACCTTATTGCTCACTTGCATGCTGATATTTTTTTTGTCTAACTGTATTACTTCACGCTCCAGCAAATCTTCAATTTTAATTTGCTTCAACTGATTCAAATTCAATTCGCCATTTATCCACGATTTTAACGGTGGCACTTCCAAGACTTTCAAACCCAATTCGATGGCTTGTTCGCTAATATCGCGTCTGGTTTGCTTGTTTAATTTTTCATCAGCAATAATCAAATGAGATATTTTTAGCTTCTTTACAACAGCCTCAAAATCTTCAAATGCATATATCTTTATTCCTTCTAAGCGAAGGCTTTTTCTTGAATTTTCTGTATCGAAAAATGCCAAAACATTATAATTAACACTTATATCGTTATCGAGGCTTCGTTTTACCGACAGTGCAAAATTATCTTTACCAATAATAGCTACCAACGACCGCATGCGATTTGAGCCGGTCATCTCAAAAAAATATGATTTAATTAACAACCTCAAAAAGACCATTAAAAAAACCGTAGAAAGAAATTCTATAATGATAATTGAAAACGGTATAATAAAGGTTGACCATAGTGCATAAGTAAAAATGTCAATCAACACAAAAATAACAGAACCCCAAAAAACAACTTTTAAAATTCGTAATGAATCTTCGACCCCTGTATATCGAACAATACCTGAATATGTTTTAAAAATAAAATAAGTCAATGCTCTAATAATAACAACCATCGGCAATACCCAGTTTAGATAGGGCACTAACTCGTGTTGCGGAATGGAAAAGTTGAATCGAATTAAATAAGCAGCATGAAGAGCAATCAGGCATATAAGGACATCCACCGTAAACACAATCCAACGTGGTGTTGTTTTTCGTAATGATATTAAATTATTCTTCATCTATAAAAATATTTAGTGTTGATTGGGGTAATAAATGAAGTCGAACGCCTTCATCAAACATTTTTTTAATGGCTTCTTTTCCTTTTTGATTTATTTCTATGGAAAAATCGTTAACATACAATTGAATATGTTGCTTTATAACATCATCTGCTGTTTCCTGAGCATGTTGTTTAATAAATTCAACCGATTGTTCGGGATAAAGAGTTGCGTAACGAACACTTTGAGCCATAAGACTATTTATCATTTTTTTTATCTCCTGAGGCAATGAACGCTTCACCGCAATAATTCCCAAGGGTAGCGGAAGAGAATAAACAGATTCCCATTTTTCGCCCAAATCTATTATCTTTTTTAAGCCTTTTTTTTGGTACGTAAAGCGAGTTTCGTGTATAATGACCCCGGCATCTATTTCGTTGCTCAATACAGCTTCCTCTATTTCATTAAAGAAATATTCTTTCGGCAGTTGCAATGGTTTATAAAAAAGTTGAAGCAATAAATTTGCTGTTGTATTAAAACCTGGAACTCCAATTTTAGCGTAGGGTATTTCATCGGGATAAATTTTTCGTTTTGAAATAATAATCGGTCCGTTTTTATATCCAATTGCAGCACCTGACGTAAGCAGTTCATATTCATTTATAAGCTGTCCGGCAGCAAAAACGCTTATTTTCGTAACATCAGGTTCATTGTTGGAAGCTAATTGATTTAAGGTTTTTATATCGGCAAAATAAAAATCGAAAGTATGTTCGCTTGGTAAATCAATTTTGGAATTAACCCATGCATCGAACATAAAAGTATCATTGGGACAGGGTGATAATCCTATGTGAAACTTCATTTTTTTAGCGAATTAATAAAATCGAACAAAGTTAGCCATAAATTATGAACTGCTAAAGAAATATTCCAGTTGGATTTGTCCCTCTCTCCTACTTCATTGGAAATAGCTCTAAACGCAATAAAAGGGATATTCTCTTTCGTGCAAACATCAAAAATTGCAGCACTTTCCATCGTTTCAATATCGGGATGATACTTTTGCATAAGTTGTAAACGCCTTTTTTCATTTCCTGTAACGGTGTTTACGGTTATTCCTTTTACTGGCTTTAAACTTAATGCAAAAGAATGCTGATTTTTTATAAAAAGTGAATCATTTGTCAGTTCTGAAATATGTTTAAATTCGCCCTTATCGTCAAAACCTAAGTCGGCATAAGTATCCTGAACCACCTGAACCACCTCGCCATTTTGCAGATTATTTTTAAAACTTCCCGCAATTCCAATGTTAACTACTAAATCGAGTGGGAATACTTTTGTTTTTTCGCTAAAAAGATATTTTGATAAGTGATACATGGCAGAAGGCACGCCCATATCGGTAACCAGTATATCAACCTTATGATTTTGAATATTCTTTATACGATTTAGTACATCCTTACTTATTTCAATTTCTGTAGCTACAACAATAAGAATATTCATAGCAACATAAGCCATTTATTCATTTATATTTTCCTTTGTCAAACGTTGCCGCAAACACTCAAACAGAACAATACCCGTAGCAACCGAAACATTCAACGAAGCTATATTGCCAACCATAGGTATATGGCACAATGCGTCAGACACCTTTAAAATAGAGGGTGAAATACCTTTTTCTTCGCTTCCCATCACCACTGCGGTAGGTAAGCTCAAATCGGTTTTAAACACGCTGATATTTCCTTTTTCAGTTGCAGCAACAACTCTCAATCCGTGCATTTGCATATTTTTAACTGCATTCAACAATGATTTTTCGCGACACACAGCAATATGCATTAAAGCACCGGCAGATGTTTTTATGGCATCTTCATTTATTTCGGCTGAGCCTTTGTCTTCGACAACAATAGCATGAACTCCGGCAGAAACAGCCGTTCTGGCTATAGCTCCAAAATTTCTAACATCGGTAATGCCATCTAATGCAAGAATAAGCGGAACTTCGCCTTTATTGAACGTATCAAATAAAATATTTTCGAGCGATTGATACTCAATCAACGACAACTTGGCAAGGACACCTTGATGATTTTTGCCATTATAAGGATAAAACTTCTCTTCAGGAACAAACTGGAGCGGAATATGATTTTTTTGAGCGACAAAAATCACTTCTTTAATAAGCGGATTATTTTTTTTACGGTCAATCCATATTTTATCAATGTTTTTACCGGATTCTATGGCTTCTATTACAGCTCTTGCACCGTATATTTGTTGATGTTTTGTTTGCATTATTCGTTTCCTATTGAAAATACTCTACCGTTTCTCCATGTATCCACAGCTTGTAGCCATGAAATCTTATACGCCTCATTTCTTTCCATAACATAGTGATTATCGGTAAAAGGATTTGGTTTCTTTATAAAATTAAAAACTAAAACTTTCGGACTTTGTGGTGTGCCGTATATCCACTGCTCAATGGTTGATGCTTTATATATGGTTGTTGGCAATCCAAAAATAATATATATCATTCCCCGGTCGGTTTTCCAGCCTTCGGTATAACTCGTAAAATACGTATTAGCAAGCATGGCTCGTGTATAAAAAACACGAATTAACTCACGAGCACGCGACACATTTCCCGAAGCATTTAGCCAAAAACGATCTACAGCTTCTTTTTTATCGGCCAATATATTTAACTCGTTAAACTCTTTTTGCGAATTAAGCATACGCAACGGTTGTAACAATTCAGACGGACGAACAAAACTCGGATAATGATCGGAAAAGTTAAAAATAGTCTTACCGTTCCCTATCGAATCGCGATAAATGTGTAAAATTGATGCATGATTCATTGTAAAAAAGCAAGTATCACAAATTAATTTTACTCGTATGCTATCGGGAGTCGGCAAAATAAAATCTTTGTTGACTGACATCTGATAAGGCGGTGAGCATAGCTTAAATGTATTCGGAAACCAAGCCATCTTCCACTCCTGAGGCATATTTTTTCGCAATACAATAGCAAATGTATCAGAATCGTTCAACCACGAAGTAAAATAGGGTATTCCCTTTTTATCAACCAACATAAAATCATTCGCATTAATTTTCGCTCTGCGCTCAATGTTGATATATTGATGAAAATGATTTGAAAAAGTAGGATCGCTGATGAACAAATCGAGCATATAACTTGCTGTATCCTGAGTTGCAATATCGAATTGAAAAATATAATGGCTTTGATTCTGATTAACAATAGTTCGTGTGAAACTAAGTGTATCTTTTAATTTCAGCCCTTGTGATGTTTCGTATAGTGTATATCGAATCGTTAAATTACAACTGCTGCTTTCGCCGTTTGGCAAAAACATCAAATCTTTTGAAGGAATTTGAAAATAAATCAAAGTTGAATTATTATCCAAGTTATGAGCAATTACGTTTGCATGAATATTCTGAGCATTCGGATTATATAAAAAGTTCAAATTTAACCGACGATTTGAGGTGGCTTGCTGAGTTGTTACACAAGAAGTAAAAAAAAGGGCACCCATTATACCCGGCACTAAATAATATTTAAGTTTTTGAATTATCCTTTTCATTCGAATATACCCTCGTTAAAATCCTTTAAATTCCCTACCGTTAGAATTTTTATCTTGAATTTATTCAAATTAATACCTTTTAAACCATACTTTGAGATGATCATTTTTTGAAAACCCATTTTCTCGGCTTCGGCTATGCGTTGTTCAATTTTTTGAACAGGGCGGATTTCGCCGTTTAATCCGACCTCTCCGGCAAAGCATGTTGTACGAGGTATGGCTTTATCATAATTTGACGACAGAATAGAAAAAATCACTGCTAAATCGATAGCCGGATCAACTACTTTAATTCCTCCCACTATATTCAAAAACACATCCCTATTGTACATTTTTATATTGAGCCGTTTTTCTATAACGGCCAACATCAACGATAATCGCTTTAAATCATACCCATTAGCTAAACGCTGAGGGAAATTGTTGGCGGTAGAACTAGATAAAGCCTGAACTTCAATCATAATGGGTCTAATCCCCTCAATCGTAGCAGCAATACAAGAGCCGCTCAAGTTTTCTGTCGCCTCAGAAATGAGAATATCCGAAGGATTACTTACTTCCTTCAGTCCTTCTTGACGCATTTCGAAAATGCCAATTTCGCTGGTTGAGCCAAAACGATTTTTTACGGCACGCAAAATTCGGTACGGATGTCCCGGCTCTCCTTCAAAAACAATAACCGTATCAACCATATGTTCCAACACTTTAGGCCCGGCCAATGCACCTTCTTTGTTTATATGTCCAATTATAAAAATGGGGATATTGTTTTCTTTTGCCGTATTAATAAGTTGAGCCGTACATTCTCGAACTTGCGACAAACTTCCGGCATACGACTCTACATGTTCGGATTGAATGGTTTGAATGGAGTCGATAATTACAATATCCGGTTTATTTTGCTGAATTTGGGCAATAATATTTTCTAATTGTGTATCGCAAAGCAATAAGCACGACTTTCCATCGCCTCCCAGTCGTTGTGCTCTTAATTTCAGTTGGGTTTCGCTTTCTTCGCCCGACACATAGAGTGAAGTAATCGATTTTACACGCATAGCAAATTGCAGCATTAGGGTTGATTTCCCTATACCCGGCTCGCCTCCAATCAATACAACCGAACCATTTACAATACCACCACCCAGCACCCTGTTTAGCTCAACACTCTTAGAATTGATACGAATCGACTCATCGGCGGTTATTTCGTTCAATCGCTTTACGGTTTTTGTTTCTCTATGTTTGGCATTGCTTGACGATTTTGTATTAACGGTTTGCTCTACAAAAGAATTCCATGCATTACACGATGGGCATTTCCCTAACCATTTTGGCGATTCGTAACCACATTGATTACAAAAAAAAACAGTTTTACTTTTGGAACTCATAGCGATTCTTTTGCAAATTCTAAACGCAAAAATGCACCATTTGAACTACCGTTAAATAAACTTGTGCGTTGGAGGTAAAGAAACTTTTTGTTTAATTTTAAAATTTGGTACGTTCCATCAAAATAACCATCTAATCCAGATATTTCTAAAAGGCTTGGTTCGGCAAATTGTTTATCAACTTTCCACGTAGCCGTATCGTAAAACAAACTATCTTGGCGATGAATTACTCTAATAAGTTCTGAGCTATTATTAAATGTCCACAATTGAGTAATACCGGTGTCGGCTGCACTTAAATAATAATAATGCCAGGTACCAATCAGCTTATTTTCAACATGCTTTTTACAACTTGAAAATAAAACAAAGAGACTTATAATGATTGACCATTTATTCATTCTTTACAAACTCTTTGCGAAGATACGGCGAATAACATTGCAATATTAAAACCGATTTATTTATTTTTTCGATGTAGTAATTTGCATCGTCGTATTGATTCAGGTTCGTAATTACCACATAATACTTAAAAAATTCTGATTTTACGTTGTAATCACCTGTATCGACACAAATGCCATTTTTATAACGATACAGAACATTGTTACTTTCAAAACGATAAACAATGGTATCATTTCGATCGGCTGCCATCTGAGGTAGAAGTCTCCATTCGCCAATAAGCTTATTTTCCTTTGCTTTTTTACACGACGATAATGCAAAAAGCGAAAATAAAGTAAGTGTCAAAAGAAAATACTTCATGACTTTTTTTTTCAAAGATACAAAATTTTTATTTCTTATGTAACTGTTGTATAATGTTAGTAGTTGAGTAACCATCAACAAATGGAATCACCTCTACCCTGCCGCCATTTTTTAAAACAATATCGCTACCAACTATGTTTTCCTTGCTATAATCCCCACCTTTGGCAAGTACATTGGGTTCTACAAACTTAACTAAATCGAAAGGCGTATCTTCGTCAAAAATTACCACAGCACTCACATACTGCAAGCTGGCCAATGCTATAGCTCTGCTTTCCTGATTATTTATCGGCCTACTCTCACCCTTAAGTCTTTTGACAGAAGCATCTGAATTTAACCCAATGACCAGAACATTTCCCAATGAAGCAGCTTTCATCAGGTATTCAAAATGTCCCCGATGAAGAATATCAAAGCAGCCGTTAGTAAAAACAATTTGTTGATTTTTGAATCTCCAGAATGCCAATAATCTCGAAAAATCTATCGATTCTTTCGAACTAAAAATCTTAGAATTCGTTAATTGTAAGTAATCCATCATTTATGCTTTCTTTTTATTATACAAAAACAAAAGTAGCAATGTTATCGGCCCTAAAATCAAAACCATTAACGTTTGTGACTCGTGGCAAAGTGTTGCATACAATAAACCATCCGATTGCGAAACACCAAATAACATTAATCCACGCGACACAATCCAGTGAAAAGCTCCGAAACCATTTTGCACCGGTGCCGACATACCCAAACCACCTATACTAAGTACAAACAAACTGTCAGTAAACGATAAATGCGAAGTGCTGGGAAGAGCAAAAAACACTACATATGTCATCAATATATAGCATGTCCAAATAAAAACGGTGTACAATAAAAAAAGCCCATTTTGCTTTAAATGAAATACAGAGAATAAACCTTTAATCAGCCCCTTTAGAAAATTCATGCCTTTCTTCACAAAAGAAAGACGCCGTATTTTTTTTCTAAAAAACAATAAAGCTGCGAAAATTAATAAGAAAAATACGACCAATATCAGCAAAGGCGTTTTTGACTCACTAAATTGGCTTACAATCGGCTCCAGTGCATTTTCCCAAAAAAAATTACTAAAAAAAGAGAAATCGAGAATTAAGACCGTTGAAATAATTAACAAAAGAGTAATAAAATCAATAATTCTTTCGGTAATAACAGTACCAAACGAAACATCTAACGGTATATCGTTTGTTTTTTTTAATGTAGCACAACGCGTTACTTCACCCATTCGGGGAATGGCAATATTTGCAAAATAAGCAACCACTACTGCATACAACGTAGTTCGTATTGGTGGATTTTGATTGCTTGCCTGAAGCAAAAGTCGCCAACGCAAAGCTCTAAAAAAGAAACCTCCCAAAGCAAAGACAAGCGAAATCATGACCCATCTAAAATCAGCTTTTAGCAGTTCTTTCCAAGCCTTTTCTAAATCAATGCCTTTAAATGCCAAATAAAGTAAAAGAATTGCTAAAGAAGGAAATACAATAAAATTTAATACTATATTGATTTTTTTCTTCAATTACAGCATTCGATTAGTTTTAGTATCGGGAAATACCAATGAAGGAGAAAATTTTTTGGCTTCTTCGAATGGCATGATTGCATACGAAAGTATTATCACCACATCACCAACGGCAGCTTTGCGTGCAGCCGGACCATTTAAGCAGATTACTCCGCTATTACGTTCGCCTTTAATCACATACGTTTCTATACGTTCGCCATTGTTTATATTTAAAACATGTACCTTTTCATTTTCAATTAAATTCGCCGCTTCCATTAACGCCTCATCAATGGTTATACTACCAATATAATTCAAATCGGCTTGAGTAATCGTTACTTTGTGTATTTTCGATTTTAAAACTTCAATATTCATATGCTCGTTTATGATCGATTAAGTAGCTTGCAAAGTTATAATAATATTTCGATATTATCTATGAGGCGAACATCGTTACAAAACACAGCAATACACGCTGTTATGAATCGATGTTCTTTTATATTTACTACCGTTCTTAATGAAAAGGTATCAACTAATTCCAGATACTCGAGCTTAAAAGGTGGCACATTTTCAATCATTACTTTTATTTGCTGCTTAATATCGTCAATGGTTTTGTTTTGGATCCATTCGGGAATTTTCGATAAGGCGTTAAATATGATTTGTGCATTATTAAAATCTTCTTTTGACAACCTCAAATTTCTTGAACTCATAGCTAATCCATGAGGCTCGCGTACGATATCGCACGGTACTATTTCGACCTTGTAATTTCCCAGTTCTACCAATTTTCGGATAACGGCTAATTGCTGAAAATCTTTTTTGCCAAAATAAGCCTTATCGGGCAATACAGCATCGAATAATTTTGATACAATTAATGCGACTCCTTGAAAATGTCCGGGTCTGAATGCTCCTTCCATTATTTCTTCCAAATATCCTAAATCGAAACGGCGATGGTCGGGTACCGGATACATTTCTTTTTCGTCGGGCATAAAAAGGATATCGCAGGTTTTTTCGTTTTCTAACAACTTTATATCGGTATCGTAAATACGCGGATATTTTTCGTAATCGGCTTTATTGTTAAATTGTGTAGGGTTAACAAAAATGCTTACAACTGTAATAGTACATTCAACATGCGACTTTTTTATCAACGATAAATGGCCGGCATGGAGTGCACCCATGGTAGGAACAAAACCTATTATTGCATTGTTCTTTCTTGCTTGAAGAACAAGCTGCTGTAATTCACTGATGTGCTTTACAATAATCATAGTAAAAAATTTGTGCAAACCTAATGGAAAATAATTTGTTTAAAAATGATTTTTTTACAAGGTATATTTTTTAAAAATATCATTTACTTTTGCTAAAAAAAACAAAATATGAAGTATCAACGAATTCTTTTAAAGCTTAGTGGCGAATCGCTCATGGGAAGCGAAGGATATGGCATTGACACTCAAAACCTGATGCATTATGTTAACGAAATAGCTACCGCTGTAACTATGGGCGTTGAGGTCGGTATTGTTATTGGCGGAGGAAATATTTTCAGAGGTTTAAAAGGAGCTAAACAAGGCTTTGATAGAGTAAAAGGAGACCAAATGGGTATGTTGGCAACCGTAATTAACAGCTTAGCACTCCATTCGGCTTTCGAGAGTCTGGGCATTTCATCTAAAGTTTTTACTGCAATTAGAATGGAACCCATTGGCGAGCTTTATCAAAAAGAAAAAGTGATGGCAGCTTTAAAACAAAAAACAATCTCTATCATTGCAGGTGGAACGGGCAACCCCTATTTTACCACAGATACCGCTTCGGCATTACGAGCCATTGAAATAGAAGCCAGTGCTTTATTAAAAGGCACACGTGTTGACGGTGTTTACACAGCCGATCCCGAAAAAGACCCAAACGCTAAGAAATATACAACATTATCATTCAAAGAAGCATACGATAAAAATTTACAAGTAATGGACCTAACAGCATTTACACTTTGCATGGAAAACAAGATGCCAATTATTGTTTTTGATATAAATAAAAAACAAAATTTGGCCAATTTACTTGCAGGAAAAGAAGTAGGAACCATCGTTCAATAATTTTGACTCTAAAATAATAAACGTATGGCAAGCTTTAAAAGAAAAAGTTTGAGTGGAGCTGGGCTATACATACTCGTTGCAAACGAGTACGAGAGGGAGATTATTCACTGTAACTGCTATATGCTTAATATAAAACAGCATAGTTAAAAACTACGCTGAATGAAGTGAAGAAATTAGCCGGAAAGGCAGTTGCGATTCATGAAAAATTTTTAGAATAAAGATAACTATTTTCTGCCAAAACATAATGCTTGGGTGTTATAAATGATAAAAGAAAAAAAGCGAAGATTTAATCTTTAAACTTTTTAAGATAAAATGGAAATTCCTCGGCAAGTTCACCCGAATAATAAAAATCAAAGCCTATAGCACCAAATGTATAGAGTTTGTCGTGAATGTTAATTCGCGAACCACCAACTTCAGGATTGGGTTTCGGTTTTGAAAATGCAAAACCAACATTGTATAGCGTTACCAAAATTTCGGGACGGTTTGATATATCAAAATTTGCACGTTCCCACTGTTTTTTTATTTGGTGCAAATACAATGCTGTATATAAGTATTGATAATAATGATTTCTGTAATTTACCAATCGATAATACCGTTCGGTATCGACTTCTGTAGAATTAAAATCGAGTAAATGTTTGTATTCATCACCAATATAATAGACAGAACTGCTATCTTTTAAGTTTTGCTCAATTGCTCTTGCCGTAAAATCTTTGATGCCGGTAATGCCCAAACTAAATTGAGATTCAACAGACAGCACTTTTAACGGACCAATGTATTTCTTATAAATTTCACGTTTTGAATTAAAAAGTCGGATTTGTTCACCAATTAAACAACAAACAATTAATCGAGGTTCAACACCGGCAACTTTTCCGGCACTATCTATTATTTTTTTGTCTTTTCGTATTGCTTCTTTTAAATCATTCCACTCGGATATGTTCATCCATGTATAAACGCTCTTTAGTGTGTCTTTTGGGAATCTTTTATTGTAAACATTCATCAATTCGCGTTTAAGCTCAAAATAGGGAGAATTTTTGGGTAAACGTAATTCTGCTGCTGCAATCATTTGCTCTAATACAGCCGGATTTTCAGCATGTTTTGAAGCTTCAAAAATAACATTGGCATTGTAGGGATAAAATTTTCCGAGTAATGATATAATTAAATAATGTATAGGTCGTTTTTCGTTAAAAATTGCTACGTTTTTTGGGTCGTTAGGATTAAATAATTTTTGTTTTTCGGAAATTTCTTTAAACATTCTATCGTTGTAATCAACACCTCCCGGATCGTCAGTAATATGCAATTTAACAGCGAAATAAGCACCGGTTAATATAAAACCGATAAAGGCAAACACCAACGTAATGCCATAAATAGAATATTTTATAATAGGTTTATTTTTAAACATAAGTTTTCATTAATAAAGCGGTGCAAAGCTATTAAATTCAAAGATATGTTAAACAGTATAGTAAAAAATTATTCTGATTTGGGCATTATTTTTCCTAATGGTTCTAATACCAAGGGTTTTTCTATTTCGAAAAGCGATGAGTTTTGAGGGACATGAAAAACTTTCGGACTAAATTCATATTCTTTATTTTCGCAAATAATTGTATAATCCCTGTTTTGTTTTAAAATCATGACATAATAACCGGTTTCTCTATTAGGTTTATATTGTCCCATCAATTTACCGGTTTTATTATCAATCACCTTAATTAAAATATCTTTAACGGGAACCGTATCGTTATTTTCAAAAAACACCTTTCCTTTAATAACCGATGACGATCTTTCGGGTAGCGATAGTAAGTTCATAACATAAATGTCTTTTCCTCCATAGCTATCTTCGCGAATTGAAGAAAAATAAGCTCTTTTTTCGTCGGCAGTTAGATGATAAAATACTTCATCTTCGGTGGTATTAATCGGATAACCTAAATTTTTAGGTTTGCTCCATGTTCCGTCCTCGTTTAGTTCGGAGTAAAATAAATCGTAACCGCCAATTGTATTATGTCCTTTTGACGAAAAATACAACGTATACCCATCGGGTAATAAAAAAGGACCTTCTTCGTCATATGGAGAATTGATCACCGGTCCTAAGTTTTTAGCTAAACTCCATTCACCATTGGGCAATCGCTGCGACATATATAAATCTTTTCCCCCCATTCCGCCACTTCGGTCGCTTACAAAAATTAAAATATTCTTATCGGCTGAAATGGTAGCATGCGTTTCATTTGATGAGGAACTTATTTGAGGCTCGAGTTTAATAGGTTTTGACCATATTCCGGTACTGTCTTTTATTGATTGATATATATTACCTATTCCAAAATCGTCTTTATAAATGTACAACTCTTGCCCATCTGCAGAAACACATATACTCGATTCGTGCATATCTGTGTTAATATTCGGACTGATTTTTTCGGGAGTTCCCCATTTATCATCTATTTTATGTGATATATAAATATCTTCAAAATATCTTCCATCGTCTGTTTTCATGCCACCGGTACTTCCTATTCTTCTGGATGTAAAAATTAATGTAGTTTCATCTGAAGTAAGGGTTGGCGAATGTTCATCGTATTCACTGTTTATTATTGGACCAAGATTTTCAATTGAAATTTCGATAGAATCGTTAATAAGAGCCGGTGCCTGTTGACAAATTTCCATCATTCGTTTTGTTTCTTTATATTCGGTTTCATCGGGCTTTAAGTATTCCAAATATTTGGCATAAAAATTTTCAGCTACATCAAATTTATATAAATAGTGTTGAACTTCGCCCAATAAAAAATAAGTTTTAAAAGGAGCATTTTTTTCTTTGAAATTTAATTCTTGCCAATGGTCGGTGATGCTGTTGGATGCAATTTGAAGATAAGGTAACGCTTTGTTTTTTTGCATGGGAATATGTAAATAAGAAAGCCCCATTAAATAATTAAAATTAGCATTAAGAGAATCTTTTTTTAATAAAAAATCAATTTCAGTGATGGCTTTTTTATAATTATTAAAGACAATGGCTCTTTTTGCTTCATTAAAATGATGCTTTAACTGAATTTTTGATAAAAACTGAGCATTAAGAATTCCACTGTAAACAAAAACTAAAAAAAATACAAATATCCGTAGCTTCATTATTTTTTTTAACAAAAATAATCTAAGTTTTTATAACCACAAAGTATTTTTTTATTTATACCCAATATTTTTTTTGCTCTTATAATTCTATTTTATTTATTTTTTTTGAAAATTTTCGGTTTTTGTTTGAATTTTAAAAATAAATATCTAAATTTAGGCAACCAAATTTTTCTTATTACGTCAATAAAGAAAAAAAGTTATGAAAACAATATTATTTTTAATCTTCATGTTGATTATCAGTTTATTATCTGCACAACACGATCATCATAATCACAAAAAATGCACACATGAGCACAAAGGAAGACCCGCAAACGATACAACAATAAAAGTTGTTCAAAGTTTTCATCGTGATGATGATGCGGGTGAAGCTATTATTATACAACGATATAGAGACGATACATTGGCCGACAAATGGCTGAAAGAATATATACAACGAAGCCGTAACAAAATTACGGAAAATATATTTTTAAAAGGCACAAAAGCAAGTGGATGTTCCAACCTTGATTTTGAAAATGGTAATTTTTCAAATTGGACGTGTCAAACAGCTACCAACTATGATTATCCGGCGGGTGATGGTACTCCTTCTCCTGAAACAACATGGGCGGGAACTGCACCGATTGCTAATAGACATGTAATAACCAATGCTGCAAGCGGAAATGATCCATATGGTAATTTCCCTATGCTGGCTCCAAATGGTGGTTCGTTTTCGGTAAAATTAGGTAACAATAGTTATAACTATGAAGCTGAACAATTGGTATATACTTTCTTTGTTAATCCTCAAGACACTAATTTTATTTATAAATATGCTGTAGTTTTAGAAAATCCCGATCCACCACATACTTGGGCAGAACAACCATATTTTGAATTAAAAATTTATGACGGTAGTAATAATGTTATTCCATGTAGCTATCAACAATATTCAGCAGATGGCTCAATACCTGGTTTTTTTGATAGTCCTTCAAATTCCAATATAAAATGTAAATCATGGACAACGGTTGGTATCAATTTAGGTCCATATGTAGGGCAAACCATAACTCTTGTTGTAACAAGTGCCGATTGTGCTCAGGGAGGTCATTTCGGTTATGGATACATTGATTTTATTTGTCCTTCTTCGTTTACATCCACACCAAATGTTTATTGCAACAACGTTACTTCTGCTACTCTTACAGTTCCGGATATTGATCCTGGTATGAATTTTCAATGGTCAACCGGCGAAACAACTCCAACTATTACAATCAATCCACAAAATTACGATGGCTCAAATGTTAGTGTTTATATTCAGTCACCTACTTCCGTAGGTCTTTGTGGGTTTTATTATCTTTTCCCAATAGAAGTTGTACAACTAAACCCTGAATTCAATACAACTACCAACTGCCTCACGGTTAATTTTACAGATTTATCTTCTGTAACCGGAACTACAATCTCTGGATGGTCATGGGATTTCGGAGACGGACAAAATTCTACTTCTCAAAATCCGACACATACATACACTACGGCCGGAGATTATAATGTTACCTTAACTATTACTGCAGGTGGTTGTCAAAATTCAATATCTCACCATGTTACTGTTTCCGGTCTAAGTATCAGCGTTTCCTCCATCAATCCTATGTGTTATGGTCAAAATGGTTCAGCTACTGTAACTGCCTCAGGAAGCGGTAGTTATAGCTATACTTGGAGTACAACACCACCTCAAACTACGGCAACTGCAAATAATTTACCGCCCGGCACTTACACCGTTTCGGTTTCTGAACCCGGCGGTTGCAATAACACGGCTTCTGTTACTATAACCCAACCACCCCAAATGCAAACAACTACGAGCCAAACAAATGTAACTTGCTATGGTTATAACGATGGTTCTGCAACGGTCAATGTTAGCGGTGGTA
>DAOOWN010000046.1:0-23203 GCA_035371305.1 Bacteroidales bacterium | reverse complement strand
TATTCCGCCTTATACGTATGTTTGGTCAACCGGTAGCACGATTCCATCTATCACTAATCTTACCGAAGGAACCTATTATGTTACAGTGTCGGATGCCAAAGGTTGTACGGCTATTGATTCAATTTATATTCAATCGCCCGGACAACCTCTAAGTTTATCGATAACGCATCAGGATGTATCGTGCTTTTCGGGTGATAACGGTTATGCGGTTGCTCAGGTTGCCGGAGGCACGCCACCCTATCATTATATTTGGGTGCCAACCATTCAGTTTACTGCACAGGCAAATAATTTATTAGCCGGAACTTATACTGTGTCGGTATCGGATGCTAATGGTTGCCAAATCATGGGAAGTGTTACCATCAATCAGCCTCTGCCATTAATAGTTGATGCTTCTGTAGTAAATGAGGCACAATGCTTTGATACTCCAACGGGTTCGGCTTCGGTTAATGTAAGTGGCGGAATACCTCCTTATAGCTACCTTTGGAATACTATACCTAATCAAACTACTCAACTTGCCGAACAAATTTATGCAGGACAATACAAGGTAACCGTTTCGGATGCCAATGGTTGCACCGCTATAGATTCAGTGTTTGTAAGCCAACCACCGGCTCTTCAATCTGTTATTGTATCGTACAACCCAGTTACTTGTTATGGTGGAAATGACGGCATGGCATTAGGTGGAGCGATGGGGGGGACACCTCCATATCATTTTAGCTGGGATACTCAACCCACAAGTAATTCGCAACAAATAAGCAATTTACAAGCAGGTACGTACACTTTGACCATTACTGACAATAATAATTGTACGGCAACTTCAAGTATTAATATACAGCAATCATCACAAGTCGTAACGATTGCCATTTCTGATGAAGCAATTTGCCTGGGTGATAGTATGACTATTAGTGCCACAGCTTCTGGAGGAACATCTCCTTACGTCTTCAACTGGATGCCTTCCTTAGGTTTTGGAAATTCGCATATGGTAACTCCCACTTCTACAACTCAATATATAGTTATTGCGTTTGATTCAAAAGGTTGTCAGGGACTGCCCGATACTGTTACTGTTCATGTGAAATCGTTATTTCCCGAAAATGTTAATTTAATAGCACAAAGTCCGATTTGTCCCGGAAACACAAGTCAAATTACCTTACAAGCAAATTGTGAATCATGGGATACGCTAAATTATTCATGGGATATGGGTTTAGGCCCCGGTAGTGGTCCTTTTCTAGTAGCTCCTGTTCAAACAACATGGTATCATGTAACAGTAACCAACACTTGCGGTTTTTATATTATTGATTCTGCTCAAGTAGCCATGGCTCCACCGCCTGTTATTCAATTTACTGCCGATACAACCCAGGGCTGTTCTCCGATTACGATAAATTTCACCGATAGCTCTTATACTACCTTTGACGATATTCATCATTGGACTTGGCATTTTGGTGATGGAAACACCTCAACCTCACAACACACTCAACATTATTATCAACAGCCGGGCACCTATTACGCATGGCTTGAAGTTGAAACTTCAACCGGATGCTTAGCCAGTTCGCAAAATAATCCACTTCCCATTTATGTGTTTGAACATCCTGTTGCAAATTTTTTAACTAACAAAGACGTTTATTATTTACCCAATGACCCGGTAATCTGTACAAATTTAAGCAGTGGTGCTATTGGTTATCAATGGGATTTTGGCGATGGCTATCAGAGTTTTATTGAAAATCCTAAACATGATTACAACGATTTTGGAAGGTATGAAATAATGTTGGTTGCAATTAATACACACCAATGTACCGATACTGCAGTTAAAATCGTTCAAATAAGCGGCGATATACAATTTCCAAATGCCTTTACTCCAGATCCAACCGGTTCTACAGGTGGCCATTATTCACTCAGCGATTATTCTAATCACATCTTTTTCCCTGTATCGCAAGGAGTATATGAATTTAAAATACAAATATTCAATCGCTGGGGAGAGCTTGTTTTTGAGTCAAACGATATCAATATTGGTTGGGATGGTTATTACAAAGGTCAAATTTGCCAGCAGGATGTTTACGTTTATCAAGCTACAGCTACCTTTGTTGATGGAAGAAAAGTAGAAAAGAAAGGAGATGTATTATTAATACGATGAAGAAAATTGTATTATATGGACTTTTGCTTTTGAGTTCTCTTAAAATTAGTGCTCAGGATATTCATTTTACGCAATTCCATGCTTCACCATTATACCTAAATCCTGCTATGGCGGGTGCAAATTCTGACTCCCGCTTATCAATGATATATCGCAATCAATGGTGGAATATCCCTGGTACATTTAATAGCTTTTTTGCTTCGTACGATCAGTATTTTGATGATTTCAGAAGTGCTGTGGGTATTATATTAGCTTCGGATAATGCCGGTTCGATGAATTTTGGCAACAAGTTTATCGGAATAGACTATGCATACGATTATAAGTTTAGCCGCGAATGGACGGTTAGTTCAGGCTTAAAAGCAGTTTATGGCTATCGCTCTTTGCAATTTGATAAGCTTATTTTTGGCGATCAGCTGATACGGGGAGCTTCGTCAAGCATTCAACCTGTGTTGCCCGAAAAACAATCGTATTTAGACCTGTCGTTTGGGACATTGTTATATTCTGCATATCATTACGTTGGAATAACTCTTGATCATTTGAACCGACCTAATCAATCGTACTTGGGTTATGATAGTCGATTGCCCATAAAATTTTCTTTGCATGCGGCTAAAACCTTCTTTATATACGACAATCCCGGTTCAGGGAAGAAAAGCGATAAGCCGGTATTAATAGGTTTGTTTCAATATAAATTTCAAGGAAAATTTGATCAAACGGACATGGGACTTGTTTACAAAACACCGCTTTATTTTGCAGGTATTTATTACAGAGGTATTCCTTTGTTAAAATATTATAAAAAGGGCTATCCTAATAATGATGCCATTTGCCTGCTTGCCGGAATTAGTTATAAAAATATTGAAGTCGCTTATAGTTACGATGCTACCATTTCGTGGCAAACATATCGCACTGGTGGAAGTAACGAAATATCAGTTATTTACCAGTTTTACAATCCACAAAAGCCTAAAAAACACCGTGCTAAAATAATTCCCTGTGCAAAATTCTGAATCTAAATAATACCTCTTGCATTTTTGTTGGATGCTAAGTTAAGGTATATTTGACTTGTATTGTTTAATATAATTTTCCCACGTTAATGTTTTAAATGCTTCTTCGTTAAAGAAATGAATTAAAATATCGAAATTCTTTACAGGGAAAAATCCGGGAACGGAAGAAACAATTTGGTTTTGCTCGTTTAAGAATATAATCTGAGGCAAGTTGATTTGACCATTTGAAAGCATAACTGCAAGCTGGTGGAAGGGGTATTGTTTTTGGTCAAAGAAATATTTTTTCCCATTGAATTCGATGGTGTCTTGTGATAAAATGTCAAAATGAATACAAGTAAAATGTTGATTCAAATATTTTGCGATGCTGTCATGCTGAAAACTTGTTTTTTGCATCATTTTGCAGTCGATACAGCCCGGATGTGCAAAGTATATAAGTTTCTTTTTATTTGATTTTAATCCTTCTTCAAATGACTTCCAATGAACTTTATCTTGAAAAACGGTAGAATCTTTAAATGTTTTATCGAAATCGTGCTTAAAATTTTCGTAAGGATAAATTTTGTAAAAATTGCGAGCAAAGAAAACAAGTACCGGTTCAATATCGGCAGCGTTCATATAACCGGGAACTGAGCTTAATAAATTCAAGTCTTCGTCGAGGTAAACAATAGTTGGGTACGACATTTTATTGTTCATGAGTTCTACAGCCAAGCTGTGGGGTGGTCGCTGTCCCATGCCGTTATTGGTATATTTTTTCCCTTTATATTCTATGGTGTCGTGGGTTTCGGCGTTAAATTTAACAGGATAGAAGTTGTCTCGTATAAAAGCAGCAATGGCAGGATGATGAAAGGTTTCAGCATCCATTTTCTTACACCATCCACACCAATCGGTGTACATATCAATCATTATTTTTCTTGGCTGTTTCTTATTTAATTCTATCGCTTCTTTGAGTGTGTACCATTTTAATGGCTCTTGCTGAGCATTCAAATTTATTAAAAATGCAAAAGTGATGAGTGAAAAAATAATATTAGTTTTCATAGGTATGGATATAATTCAAAATTTCGTCAAACGTTAGTACAAATTGTTCGCCTCGAAGCATGTTTTTTAAGGTAAATTTTCCTTGTTTTATTTCTTCATCGCCGGGAATAAGTACCCATGGAATTTGTTTCTGATGTGCAAGATTCAACTGTTTTTTTAGTTTAACCGATGAGTCGGGAAAGAGTTCCAGTGGTATATTATTTTGCCTAAGTTTTATAGCTAATTGCAATACCTCAATTTCTAATTCGGGGATAAAGTTTGCAATAAATAGTTTAATTGATTGCGAAAGATGCGAAGGGAAACGTTGTAATTGTTCTATTACATCGTAAATTCTGTCTGCTCCAAATGACATTCCCACTCCCGAAACATCGGGCATGCCAAAAATCCCGGTCAGGTTATCGTATCTGCCGCCACCACATATACTTCCCATGGCAGCTTCGGTCGATTTTACCTCTAGAATTGTTCCTGTGTAATAATTTAAGCCGCGTGCAAGAAGAAAATCAAATTCTGTTTCAATTGCTAAATTTAATCGACCTATATTTTCTAAAATATAACGCATTTCGGCAATTCCTTTTTCGGCAACCTCACCTTTGATAAATTTAGCAGTGATTTCAAGTTTTTGTAACGGATTTTTAATAGACATGGTTGAGCTTAAAAAATCGTTTAAATCATAGAGATTGGTTTGACTCATTCCAATTTGTTGAAGTTCTACTAATACTTTTTCAAGTCCGATTTTATCAAGCTTGTCTATTATAGTAGAAAAAGCGAAAAAATTTTCGTGCATTTGGCAACGTTCAGCAAGTCCGAGTAATATTTTGCGGTTATTTAACAGCACTTTGACTTTTAAATTTAACGCATTAAAAGCATCGTTAATGATGAGCAGGAGTTCTATTTCGTTCATAAGCGAAGGGCTGCCGATACTATCCACATCGCATTGATAAAATTCTCTGTAACGTCCTTTTTGAGGTCTGTCGGCTCTCCATACAGGCTGAATTTGGTAGCGTTTGAAAGGGAAGCTGATTTCGTTGCGATGCATCACTACATAACGGGCAAATGGAACGGTTAGATCATATCGTAAGCCTTTTTCACAAATTTTTGCAGCTAAAGAAGGAATATTTTTTTGTTGTAAGTCGTTATCGGAAACTTCCGACAGAAAATCGCCCGAGTTTAAAATTTTAAACAATAATTTATCTCCTTCTTCTCCATATTTGCCCATAAGAGTTGAGAGTTGCTCCATAGATGGGGTTTCAATAGGCACAAAGCCATATTTAATAAAGATAGCTTTTAGGGTTGAAAAAATGTATTCGCGTTTTAATACCTGTTCCGGCGTAAAATCTCTCGTTCCTTTTGGTATATTAAGTTGTTCTGCCATGCTTACTATTTTAAAAGTTCGGCACTTGTTTTAGCACCATTTGTTTTTAAATATTTTATTATGTTATTGTCTGTAGCCAAATCGAGAACCGATCGACCGTTTTGATTTACATCATTTACATTGGCCCCGTTTTTTACAAGAAATTCGACCATCTTAATTTGGTTTGCTTTAACAGCCCACATTAATGGACTCATTCCCATTAAATCGGGAATATTAACATCGGCTTTATATTCGATTAGGTAATTGGCTATGTCAAAATTGCCTTCAAGTATGGCAACGGCTAATGGAGTAGAACCGGTGTTGATAGGATCGTTAACTTTTGCTCCCTTTTCGACTAAAAATTTTACTACCTCAAAATGGCCATATTTACAAGCATAACCGAGTGCATTCCAGCGAGCACGATTTTTGGCATTGATATCTACACCTTTTTTTAATGCTGATGCAACTTTTGACACATCGCCATTAGCAGCTGCAGTAACTAATTTATCTACCGGATCATCGGGAGTTATTATAAATAATAGCGAAAATAATAAAATGGCTAATTTCATAATTAAATGTTATTTTATAAGTTTTTTATACTTTATTCGTTTAGGACCTTCATCACCAAGTCTTTTCTTTTTATTTTCGAGATATTCGGAATACGTACCTTCGAAGAAATATACTTGCGAATCACCTTCAAAAGCAAGGATATGCGTTGCTATACGGTCAAGAAACCATCGGTCGTGCGAAATAATAACGGCGCATCCGGCAAAATTTTCCAATCCTTCTTCAAGAGCACGCAAGGTGTTAATGTCGATGTCGTTGGTGGGTTCGTCGAGCAATAAAACGTTGGCTTCTGATTTTAACGTAAGTGCTAAGTGCAGTCGGTTACGTTCGCCCCCCGAAAGTACACCGCATTTTTTTTCTTGATCGGCTCCGCTAAAATTAAACCTTGCCACATATGCTCGTGCATTGATTTGTTTTCCCGAAACGTTAATCCATTCGCTGTCGCCCGATATTACTTGGAAAACTGTTTTTTCGGGGTCAATGGCCTCATGGGTTTGATCTACGTAGCCCACTTTTACTGTTTCGCCTATAATAATTTCGCCGGAGTTGGGTTTTTCCATACCCATTATCATTCTAAACAAGGTAGTTTTTCCTGCTCCATTAGGTCCGATAACTCCTACTATCCCGGCCGGAGGTAAATCGAAAGTTAGGTTTTCGTATAAAATTGTTTCATCAAACGATTTTGAAACATTTTTAAATTCAATAACTTTAGAGCCAAGCCTGGGACCATTGGGAATAAATATTTCGAGTCGTTCTTCGCGTTGCTTAATGTCTTCGTCCATCAGTTTTTCGTATGCAGCCAATCGGGCTTTGGGTTTTGCTTGACGAGCTTTAGGCGACATGCGAACCCATTCCAACTCGTGTTCAAGGGTTTTCATGCGTTTACTGGCTGTTTTTTCTTCTAGTTCTAATCGTTTTGCTTTTTGTTCGAGCCACGAAGAATAATTTCCCTTCCATGGTATTCCTTCGCCTCTGTCAAGTTCAAGAATCCATCCGGCTACGTTGTCTAAAAAATAGCGGTCGTGCGTAACGGAGATAACCGTTCCTTTGTATTGTTGCAAGTGCATTTCGAGCCACTGTACCGATTCTGCATCGAGGTGGTTGGTAGGTTCGTCGAGTAAAAGTACATCCGGTTCTTTTAGCAATAAGCGACAAAGTGCTACACGGCGAGCCTCGCCACCGCTTAAAATAGAGACCGGGGTTTCGGGTGGTGGGCAACGCAGTGCGTCCATAGCCCGTTCGAGCTTGTTGTCAAGTTCCCAACCTTCATGCTGTTCAATGAGTTCGGTTAAAACTCCCTGGCGTTCGAGAAGTTTATTCATTTCATCGTCGGACATGGGTTCGCTGAAACGGTTATTTATCTCTTCGTATTCTTTTAGCAAATTCACAATTTCTTGTACACCTTCTTCTACTACTTCTCTTACAGTTTTGTTGGGATCGAGCTTGGGTTCTTGTTCTAAGTAACCAACAGAGTATCCGGGCGAAAAAACAACTTCACCCTGAAACGAAGTGTCAACCCCTGCAATGATTTTTAATAATGATGATTTACCGCTGCCGTTTAAACCTATAATACCGATTTTTGCACCGTAGAAAAAACTTAAGTATATATTTTTTAAAACTTGTTTATGTGGCGGATAAATTTTGTTAACTCCGACCATCGAAAAGATTATCTTTTTATCATCTGCCATATATGTTTATTTTTTAATCATTTTTTTTACTTCTTTTTCGAGTAAAGCATCGGGATTATCATCATTAACCATATGATAGTCAAAAAAATAAATTTGTGCATCCTGAGCTCCTAAAATTATTTGATAAGAACGGTACCCATTTTTTTTGCCGGGACCGACTTTGTGTAGAAAAACGATATCGGGCGATTTATTATCAATAGCTTTTTCGATTTCATCTTGGCTTACAAACTTAAATGGGTATGGGTAGATGTTTTTAAATGCATTTTCTGTATTTATCTTTTTTTCTACTTCGTTATTCTTTAAATAAAGTGTTTTATTCTGTAAATTGCCTTTGTTATTATTATAGTAGTCTAAGATAGTTGACTTTTTAAGGGTAGGATTTTCTTTAATTTGTTTTATATGGTTTTGAACGAAGATGAGCAATGTTCCAATTTTATATGCATATTCATTCTCTTCTTGATCCGAGTATGCAAGCGGTATTGTGCAAAGCTGTGGCATATCGCTTTCGTTTTTGTAGTTTCCGCCCATATATACACATAAAAATTTATATTTAGTGGATGATTTATCGAGTTCATAATATATATCGTCCACAGAGACAAAAGAATATTGATTCGATTTTCTTTTGCTTTCGAATTCTTCAACTGAAATAAAATCGTAAGGAGTTAGTTTCCAAAATTTTTGAGCAGCTGTTTTTAGTTGAATATTGGCTTCCGAAAAAGGATTATCTTCTAATACGAAATATGTTTTTGTTTTTAAAAATGCATGAATAAGCTCCTGAGTAGGAACTTCGAGTTGTGCTTTGATTCCTGTACACACATAAAAAAATAAAAGAAAACCAACTAGTCTCATTTGTGCAAAATTAAAGGGTGTTTATCATTATACTTTCTTAAATAATAAAACATCATTTCTTTTTTCTTTTTTTTCTTCAATAAATTGTATTCATTAAAAAGTTCATTGTCATCAGAAATTAATGCGAGAATCGCTTCCGGATTAAAAGGGTATAGTTTTCCGTTTCTAAAATCGATAATATTTTGAATTAAACTGGTTGTTTCGTATGATTGAGACGGGTAGGGAGGGTAATATCCGTAATAAGGATCGTAAGGTGTAGTATAATTTCTAATGGTTTGAGTGGCAATAAAGTGAGTTAATGTGCCGATATACGAAACTCTGTAAAATTCTTTATTATAATAAATATATAATGCGTTGTTTAAAACATATCCCCAAATGGTTCTAGTTTCAACTGTTTTTGCTATTCCATATTCATCTAAAAATTGAATCTGTTTTTGTTTAAAAAAAGCATCTTTGTCGGAATAATTATCGTAATCAACAATTTTTACAAATGGCAGCGGTTGTTGTTTAATAAATCTGTCGAACGAGAAGTAAATACCTTCTTTAAGCTTCGATTCGGGAGTATAAATAAATGTGTGTGAAGTATCGGTTTGACTATAAACAGAACAAGCAAAAAACAATAAAATAAAAGCCAACACCTTCATAGCTACATGCGAATACCAATGATTAAAATATCGTCAACTTGTTCCATTTGTCCTTTCCATGTTTCAAATGTTTCATTGAGGAAATCTCTTTGTTTTATAAGTGGTAAATTGTGAACAGAAAGAACGAGGTGTTGGAATCGGCGGAATTTGAATTTCTTTTGGAAAGGACCTCCTATTTGGTCGGCATATCCATCGGAAAATAAATAAATCATATCGTTGTTTTCGTATTCGAGCGTATGAACATCAAAACGTTTGTTTTCGTTTCCTTCTATTTTGCCTATTGCAAAACGGTTCCCTTTTATTTCAATAAGTTCTTTATTTCTAACAATGTATAACGGGTTAAATGCTCCGGCATATTGAAGTTGTTTATTAACCCTGTCTATTACGAGCAAGCTTACGTCCATGCCATCTTTAAGCTCATAGTCAGTAGATTGTTTGCTGAACGTATCGGCTACTCCAAGATTCAGCAAATTAAGAATTTCAGCCGGATCTTCAACGTTTTGCTCACGTGTAATGTTTTTTAACAAGTCGAACCCGATAATACTCATAAATGCTCCCGGAACTCCATGACCTGTACAATCTACTGCTGCAACAAAAATTTTACTTTCTTTTTCTGAAATCCAGTAAAAATCGCCGCTAACAATGTCGCGAGGTTTGTACAATATAAATGAATTGGGTAAAAGTTTTCTGAATAAATATTCCGAAGGGAGCAATGCTTCCTGAATGCGTTTAGCATAGTTGATACTATCGGTAATATTTTTATTCTTAACAGAAAGTTCTTCTTTTTGACGAGCAATTTCCAGCGAGGTGAGTTGTTTTTGACGTAATATTTCATTCGCTTCCTGGAGTTTTTTTGTTCTCGAGCGAACGTAGAAGAATATAATGGAGCCTAAAAGAAGTATATATGCAATATATGCCCATATTGTTTTATAAAAGGGAGGATAAACAATAATTTTAATAGTGGTTTCTTTATCGTTCCAAATTCCGTTATTATTTGTTCCTTTTACATGTAAGGTGTATTCGCCCGGTGCTAAAACCCCAATATCAATAAAATTTTTGTTGCCGATAAAGGTCCAGTCGTTCATTAACCCTTCAATCCAATATTTAAAGGTGTTTTTTCGCGGGTTTGTATATTCTAAAGCAGCAAATGAGAAGGTTATAGAATGGTCGTCATAGCGAAGTTCTATTAAATTTAAATCAGAAATATTTCTTATTTCTTTTTTGCCGTTTGCACTTGTTTTTTCAAAAGTAGTAAAAACAACATTTGGAATAAACGTATTGTCTTTTTGATTGTTGGGATTGAAATAGGTAACACCTTTTACACCTCCAAAAAATATTTCACCGCTGGGAGCAATGTATGATGCACCATTATTAAATTCAAGACCTTGTATTCCATCGTTTACATCGAAAGCGGTAAATTTCTTTTTGGCTACGTCAAAAAAAGCCAATCCTCTGTTGGTGCTCATCCAGAGGTTACCGTTTTTATCTTGGATTAATTCGTAAATAGTTCCATTGGGTAAACCATCGGCAATAGTGTAATATTCAAATGTATTTGTTTTTTTGTTAAATTTATCTAATCCCGAGCCTGTTCCTACCCATATAATGTTTTCGTCGAAAAGGTCTTCAATAACATGATAAATATATGAATCACTGGGAATATAGTAGGTTCGTTGTGAGCCTTCTACAGGTTTATTTGATTTTTTATAGCCAATTCTAAAGCATTTATTTGTACTATAGTCGTATCGGTTTAATCCCGTGCGAGTGCCAATCCAAACATATCCATTTTTATCGCAAACAGTACAAACAACAGTATTGTCATATAATGTTAGCGAATCGTTGGTTGAACTTGTAAATGTGGTTATGGTTTTAGTGTCATAATTATATCGATATAATCCATTTCTTGTGCTAATCCATATATTACCTTTATAGTCCTCAGAAATGTTGTAAATTCTAACTCCTTTTAATTTTATATTTAAAGTGAGATGGAAATAGGCATCAAGGTCGTTAAATGTTTTATTTTTTCTATCGTAAATAGAAATCCCCGATTTCGTACCTATCCAAATCAAACCATGGCTGTCGGCGAAGATACTATGAACGTTATTTCCAACAATATGTTGATTTTGTGAAGTGGTTGTGATGGACTTTACAGAATAGTTATTGCGATTAAGAATATTAAGTCCGTTTTCCCTCGTTCCAATCCATAAAATGGAGTCATTTTCCAAGAATATTGATGCAATATTGTCTGAATTTAAGTGCAATCCATTTTCCCCTTTTGAAGTTTGATAGGTTTTATATTTTTGTGGTTTTAAGTCAATTTTATCTAATCCGTTCGCATCATATCCAATCCATAGATTTAAAGTTCTATCTTCGTATAAAGATAAAATATAATCATAGTAAATGGTTTTTTCGTCGCCTTCTTCGTGCTTATAATGATAAAACTGATTCGTAAACGGGTCGAAGCAGCTTAAACCTGAGCCAAATGTTCCAATCCAGAGTGTTCCGTTTTTTCCGTTGCACAAGGCATTGATATTATTTCCAATGGGGCCTTGATTTGGATTCTTAGCGTCGGCAAAGTAGCGAATAAATCGGTTCTTTTTTTTATCGAATTTATTTAACCCATTACCCGTCCCTATCCAAATGTTGCCTTTTTCGTCAATAGAAATGCTTGATACAAAATTGTTTGAAAGCGAATTTGGGTCTTCGGGAATATTTTTATAGGGTTTAAAAACTTCCATTTTTTTTATAAATTGGAATAAACCGTTGGCAGAGCCTATCCAAATTGATTCGGCGTCTTCAACCATTGGAAATCCATTGTCTGATTTGTTGTTGACAAAGTAATCGAGGGCATGTTCGAATACAGAAATGTTGTTTGTCAATGTGTCTAACTTATAAAGATAATGTGATGATTTGAACCAAATAAATCCATCTGAGCCAACTAAAACATTAAATATTTCTTCATTATTGAATGAATATTGTTTATCGGTATAATAATGTTTAAATATATTGGTTTGTGGGTTTAAAGCATTTAATCCATTTTGAGTAGCAATCCAAATAATTCCATTGTCATCTTCGTCTATGCCATATATCCAGTTAGCCGAAATAGAATTCGTATCAAGGGGGTTGTGTTGGTATGTCGTGAATTTATATCCGTCAAATTTATTTAAGCCGTCTTGCGTGCCAATCCATATAAAACCTTTTCGATCTTGATAAATACAATTAGCTGAGCCTTGCGATAAACCGTCATCTACCGAATAGTGTTCAATTCTATATAAAGCATTTTGGGCAACTAAATTTGTTGCTAATAGCCACAATATCAATAAAATACTGAAGTGTTTTTTCATTCTTGGGCTGCCACATTTTACCATGCTAAATTAGTGATTTTTTTGGACCTATGAGCTATTATTTATTTTTTTATCGAAAGCAGCAATGAAATGATTTCCGTGTTGCAATACGGAAAGTTTTTTTGATGGCGATTCAATAAGTGGAATAGAAAAAATGGTATTCCATTTTTCGTCTATTTTTTGAATGGTTTCAATAGAACTAAGCGAAGGGTTGGGAGTGATTCTATTGTTTTTTGTTTTTATACAACCATTAAGTATCAAAAAACGATTATCTATTATTTTAAAATCAATAGAAGGGTCGAAATTTGCCATAAAATGCCATGCTGTGTATTTCAAATCAAAACCCTTTAAATGCTCATCAACCAAAAAGATTCTTACTTCATTTATGGTATCGCATTTTATATGTTGTTCCAAAAGTTCCTTTTCTAAAAGAAAGTCGGGTTTTACGTATAAAATGATGATGCCAAATTTTGCATAGTCAGCGTTATATTCCAGATCTTTGATTTCGATATTAGAAATGGTCGTTTCGGGAAGATATTCTGTTTCTTCATCGATTACTGCATTGAACGATAATTTCCCTCCTTCGGTTGGCTTAATGCCCGAATGCTCGAGTATATCCACAGGCCCGTATGATAGTAGAATTCTGTTTTTCCAGTTTCTTAAACGGATAATTTTCAGGAAAAGTTCATCAATAGGCTCTATGTTTTTATTCGTTATGATTAATATTTTATTCAGCATCATTTGTCCTATTCCCCATAGTGCATGAGCTATTTTTAATGCATGTTGAGGATAGCGTGGGTGGATTTTTGCTAACACCAAATTATGCGCAACTCCATAATCGGGCATACGCATATCTTCCAGTTCATTTAGCAAGCTGTTTTTTAAAAATTGCAAAAAAATTCGCTCCGAAGCTTTTATAAACCAATAATCTTCTTGCGGTGGAATTCCAACTATGGTGGCAGGGTAAATGGCATTTTTCTGATGTGTTATGGCAGTTAAATGGAATGTCGGATACTGGCCCTGGAGTGAATAAAAACCGGTATGATCGCCAAAAGGACCTTCTGTTTTTAGTGGTTCGTTAGGGTCAATATAGCCTTCCAAAACAAAATCGACATCTTCGGGTACTTCAATATTTTGTGTAATACATTTTACAAGTTGTACTCTTTTTTTTCGTAAATATCCCGCAAGTATATATTCGTCAATGCCATCGGGAAGGGGAGCCGTTGCACAATACGTATAAACAGGATCACCTCCCAGACAAACAGCAACGGGTATTTTTTTCCCTTGTTTTTTGTACTCTTCATAATGCATGGCACCTGTTTTATGTATATGCCAGTGCATTCCCGTACTATTTTTTGAAAAAACCTGCATTCGGTACATGCCGACATTTCTTTTGCCATCAAAAGCATCGTTCGTATGTACTAATGGTAACGTTATAAACTTGCCTCCATCAAAAGGCCAGCACGTTAAAATGGGCAATTTGCTTAAATCCGGATTTAGGTCAATGACTTGCTGGCATTTTCCTTTTTTATGAATAAGCTTGGGCATGTAAGAACTCAACTTTAGCAATTGACCGGCAATAGAAAGCTTGCCTCGGATTCCTTTTGGTGGTTTGAGCAATTTAAAAATGTCGGCAATATGGTTTTCAATTTCGTGCAACGAATTTGCACGTAGTGCATAAGCGATTCGTTTTTCGCTTCCAAACGCATTGATGAGTATTGGGAATTCTGTCCCATTGTTTGTAAACAATAATGCTTTATTGTGGTTCGATTTTGAAAAACGATCAACGATTTCTGTTACTTCGAGTTGTGGATCTACCCATTCAGAAACTTCGATTAGTTCGTTCTTTTCCTTTAATAATTTTACAAACGATTGCAAATTCATTTTTTACGTTTATCTGCGGTATTTGAAAAATTGACCATGATAATTGGACGAACCTCCCAAATTTTCTTCTATTCGGAGTATTTGATTGTATTTTGATACACGTTCCATACGGCAAGGTGCCCCACTTCGCAAAAGACCGGAATTGGTTGCAACACTTAATTCGGCAATAAACGAGTCGTCGGTTTCGCCGCTTCTATGGCTGATAACCGGGTAATAGCCGTAATTACTGGCAAGTTGTATAGTGTTGAGTGTTTCGGTTACGGTTCCGACTTGATTTAATTTAACGGAAATGCCATTTGCAATATTGTTGGTAATTCCCCTTATAAAGCGTTCGGTATTGGTAGCAAAAAGGTCGTCTCCAATTAATAAGATATTATCTTGAAATGCATCGCTGAGTGCTTTCCATGTTTCCCAATCGTCTTGACTAATGGGGTCTTCGATGGCAATAATTGGGTATTTTTTTATAATTTCGATGCAGTATTTCAGCCAATCTTCTTTTTTTAGTTCTTGTTTGTCTTTTTTTAAAACATAGGTATCGGTTTCGCTTTTATAAAAATGACTGCCGGCAAAGTCTAATGCTATGGCTACATCTTCGCCGGGTTTATGGTTCGATTTTTTAATGGCTTCTACAACAAAATCCAATGCTTTTTCGTTTGTTTCTATATTGGGTGCAAGTCCACCGTCTTGTGCTACTTGTAGCCAATACCCTTCCTTTTGTAAAATGTTTTGCAAATGGTAATATATTTCTACCCCTATTCTAAAGGCTTCGGAAAAAGTTTGAGCACTTAATGGCAATATCATAACATCTTGAATGTCAATCATATTGTTTGCGTTGATTCCACCCGAAATCATATTCATCATGGGAATGGGAAGCATATTGGCGTTAACCCCGCCCAAGTATCTGTACAAGGGCTGATTAGTCGTAATGGCTCCTGCTTTAGCTACAGCCATTGAAACCGCTAAAATAGCATTGGCACCCAAGTTTGATTTGTTTTCAGAACCGTCTAATTGATTCATGGCCATGTCTATCGAAACCTGATCCGTAATATATTGTCCTTTTAGTTCGTCATTTAAGACTTTGTTGATGTTATAGATGGCTTTGGTTACACCCATTCCCAAAAAGCGTCCTTTATCCTGATCTCTTAACTCAAAAGCTTCGTATTTTCCGTTGCTGCTGCCGCTTGGAACACTGGCTCTGGCCATAACTCCTCTATCGGTATAAACTTCAACTTCGATGGTTGGAATGCCCCTCGAATCTAATATTTGTCTGGCATGAATTTGTGAAATATATCCCATAGTGATTTTTTTGTAAAAATAGATAAAAATATATTGATTCGGAAAACTCTAATAAAAAATAAGTTTACTTGGATATGTAATTTTGTTCATTATTAAAAAACGTTTTATCTTTGAAAAAAATTAATTCATCTTAAAATGTACAACGTTTGTCAAAATCGAATCAGTAAAACTCTCCGAAAAGTAAATGGGGGGGGTAATTGTCTTAATTACAATTAGTTGCATGGCGTTTGTGTCACAAAAAATGTGTTTACAAAATAGAATAGAAGGTTGTGCTCCCGGAAATTTTGATAGGTGGCTTAATAACATAGATAAAAATAAACATATGCCTGATATACCTTCAGCTAACGATATAAAAGAAAACGGATTATCGTTGGCTGAAATAAATGCACATAGAGAAATATGAAAATAAAAAATAAGTTTTTACCAATTTTGTTATTTGTAATAATTTTATTTACAAGTTGTAAAAAAGATCTAATGAATATTGATAATATATCAATTTATAATAAATACTATCTATTAAATAAAACAAATGATACCTTAAAATGTTATTACTATTATACTGAAAATAAATATTATTTTACTATCTTATATCCAAATCAAAAGTTAGAAACTCCATTTATTAATGATTATGTAATTAATTATCCAGATGAATATACAAAATATTATATAAATACTATTCTTATTTATCATATAGAAGATACCAATAATATTTATATAAAATTTAAAAGGAATGAAAATCCATATAATTATAGACTTAATTATTTTAATGAAGATGATTGGGAAAAGAATCATAGTTATAATACAGAAATAAAAGATGGATGGAGGTATTATAAATTATATAAAAATTATACTTTCACTATTAGTAATGAAAATATTATCAATTTAAAATGAAACAGTTTTTTTTAGCAATATTTCTTTTAACCATTATTATTGGTAATGGCCAGAATAATTTATTAAATGAATCCAAATATTGGGTGTGGAGAGATTGATTAGTCAACGAATTAGTTCAAATACAAAAAATTGTATTACAATGAAAAAGATTTTTTTCTTAATGGTGTTATTATTCATAGCTTGTTTTTTTACCTATGCAGGAAATTTAACTGACACAACGGCAACTCCTTCCGATAGTATAAGAAAAAAGCTTGGGTTTGAGTTTGAAAAACCCTTTATAGGCTGGGAACTATTGGGACCTTCCAATTTAATAGCATTAACTTATCAACAACAATTTATGCGATTGGGAAAAAAATCATATATTGATATACAAATGCTAATAAACAACAGGAATATTCTTTTAGAAAGATATACAGAATGGGACCCGGAATATGATCAACAAAATTATAGAACAAATAAATTTACAATATATTTAGTTCAACGCAATAGCATATTTAAGCGATTCGGTATAAGTATAGGTTTAGGATATCTGCATTTTCAAGAATGGGGATATGACATAGTTCGAGAGGGTTGGGATAACCATATTTCAAAAGTATATTATTCTTCAGCCCAAAATGATTTTGTTATTTTTAAAGGAACATTGTCTGTAAATCTTAGCAGAAACTTATTATTAAGCTTAAATGTGAACCATATATTTGATAACCATAAAGCATTAATTCCTTATATGGATTTAAAAGACAATAATTATAGTTTAACCATATTATTCGGCTTTAATAAAAAAGACCCAAAAGCGAATGAAGAAAAGATATACGGCTTTATAAAGAATCAATTATTTTTTAATGCAACAAAATTACAACTTGGATACGAACGTTTCTTGCTAAATCGTTCAGATTATAATGTGTCGGCAGGTATCGCTACTCATGCCATTCCCTTTAAGCGTTACGGTGAATATAGCAACAAAAAAGGCTACGAAACACTAACAGATGCGATGGTAAATTTCAATTATTCGTTGGGTGCAAAAACGTATTCTTTTATGGGAATAGGAGGTTCTTACAATTATATTACCTACTATGTATTGGATGATATGTATCACATGCAAACGTATGGTTTACGCTCTAATATAGGGGTCGCAGTTAAATTAACTAATAATTTATCATTAAAATTGGCATATACTCCCTATATCATTAAAGATTTCGATATCAATATCGAAAATATGGAATATTTTAAATTTTTTAGGCAATATAAACTGAATGCAATGATTAGTTATGGTTTTGGGAAATAAAACCGATTGTTTGCATAACGTCAAATCCGGGCGAAAAACAATTTTTTAGTAAAAAGCAAGGGGCATTTCTCAGTACATAAAAATGATAATTCGATAAAGAAAAAATGGAAAAATTATTTGCTATTACTTTGATTGACATTTAATCATTGCCCATAACCATATGGTTAGTGTTTTGAAAATAGCAAATAAATGTGTAGGTTTGCGGTTTAAAAAAATCGCTCATGAATAAAAATACTGTAATCGGAATTTTCTTGATTTTTGCCATTTTTGTAGTATTTGGTATTATCAATAAACCATCGGAAGAAGAACTGGCAAAGGCAAAACAAAAACGCGATTCGTTAGAACAAGTTTATCAAGACTCATTGGCACAGGTTGCTCTTAAAAATCAAGTTGCTAAAACTCAAGAAATAGTTGAAAAAGATTCGTTGGCACTTCCCGATTCAATTGTAAAAAAACAATTACAAGAAAAGTATGGACAGTTAAGCCAAGCTGCTATCGGCGATTCGTCGTTCTTTGTTTTAGAAAACAACAAATTAAAAATTACGTTTACCAACAAAGGTGGTCGCCCATACAAAGTTGAATTAAAAGAATATAAAACATTTGATTCGTTACCGGTAGTTTTATGGCAAGGCGATTCGGTTCAGTTTGGTCTAAACTTTTTTGCTCAAAACAGAAGTATTCAAACTCAGAACTTTTATTTTAAAGCTCTGACAAGCGACTCGATTATCGAAGTAAAAGATAAAGCACAAAAAATTGCTTTTCGTTTGGAAGCAGGAGAAAATCGATACATCGATTTTATTTACGAATTGGATCCCAATTCATATAAATTAAACTTTTCCATTAAGTCTAAAAATATTCAGGAGTTAACCGGCGATAAGCTCGATTATATGGTTCTCGACTGGAAATTATATGCACCTCAACTTGAAAAAAATGCAGATTTTGAAACGACCAACACCACCGTTTATTATAAATACGACGCCGATGAGGTTGATTATCTGAGCGAAACCAAAGATGTAAAAGAAGATTTAAAAACAAAGGTAAAATGGGTTGCTTTTAAACAGCAGTTTTTTAGCTCGGTGCTCATGGCAAAAGAACCTTTCTTGAATGCCACCGTGGAATCGAAAAAGTACAATGGCAGAAATAAGCGATTGTTAAAAGAATTAAATTCCGAACTAACCCTTAATTATGAAGCTAAATCAGACGAAAATAAAGACTATGTGTTTTATTTTGGGCCCAACCATTTCCATACCTTAAAAGAGCAAAATATTCCTGATTTGGAGAAATTAATCCCTTTAGGATGGGGAATATTTGGTTGGATAAATAGGTTTATTGTTATTCCGGTTTTTAATTTCTTCGATAATTTTATCGGTAGCTATGGTATTATAATCTTATTGCTAACCATACTGCTGAAAATTATTTTATTCCCTCTTACTTATAAGTCGTATATGGCGACAGCCAAAATGAGAGTTCTAAAGCCACAAGTAGATGAGATTAATGCAAAAATCCCAAAAGATAAACCATTGGAACGTCAACAAGCTACCATGGCCTTGTACAAAAAAGCCGGTGTAAACCCGATGGGTGGATGTTTGCCCATGCTGTTGCAATTGCCTATATTATTTGCCATGTTCAGATTTTTTCCAACTTCATTTGAGTTGAGGCAGCAGTCGTTTTTATGGGCAACGGACTTGTCTTCATACGATTCTATCTGGGACTTTGGTTTTAATGTGCCGTTCTATGGCGACCATATGAGTCTTTTCTGTTTGCTAATGACAGCCAGTACAATCATTTATACATATCAGCAAAATAAAATGAATCCCCAAAACTCTACCATGCCAAGCATGAAAGTGATTTCGTACATGATGCCGATTATGTTTTTGTTTATTTTTAACAATTATTCTGCCGGTTTAAGTTATTATTACTTCTTAGCAAACGTATTTACATTTGGTCAAATGTATGTTATTCGCCGCTTTGTTAATGAAGAAAAATTACTTGCACAAATAAATGAGAATAAAAAGAAACCTGTAAAGAAATCACGTTTTCAGGAACGTCTCGAAGAAATGACCCGCCAACGTCAGCAAATGAATAAAAAGAAATAAGTATGATGGGATTCTTTGAAGGTCTTTCCGAGAGTTTTTCCTCGTTCTTTAAATCCATCCCATTTACTTTTCGTCATTTTAGCTATTCGTTTGTAGTTCCGGTTTTATTATTTATCTCGCTTTTTATTTTAGTCAGCTATTTGGGCAACTCGGTTTATGATATTGTATCGAACAAGTTTTTTGCATATATCGGCATTCAGCACGATTCGGGATGGTTTTTTAGTTTTATTAGTTTTTTGCTTAGAGGACTATTGTTTGTGCTGTTTAAGTTGATATTCTTTTTTATATTTTTCTTTTTTAGCGGTTATGTTATTTTAATTATCTTATCGCCACTGCTTTCGTATTTGTCTGAAAAAACGGAAAAAATAGAGAAAAATAAAGATTATCCTTTCTTATTCAATGTTTGGATTAAACAAATCGGAAGGAGTATTTTGTTGTCGTTGAGGAATATGTTTATTCAATTAGCATTAACCTTGCTGGTATTGCTATTAAGTTTTTTCCCGATTATAGGTTGGTTGATTTCTCCATTTGCTGCCATGTTTATATTTATTTTCAATGCCTATTTTTTTGGTTTTTCTTTTCTTGATTATAGTTTTGAACGCAAAGGGTTAACGATAGGTCAAAGTGTTTCACTTGTTAGAAAAAATAAAGGTCTGGCAGTGGGATTTGGTACGTTGTTTTATATTTTTTATATCATTCCGTTTTTAGGGAATTTTTTAGCTCCATTTTTAGCTATTTTTTTAGTTGTTGCAGCAACAATGTCTGCCGAAAAAATTGTTATAAATGAATAGTATAACGGCTGTTTCGTATATTAACACGTATCCATTTATTTATGGTTTAGAAAAATCGGGGATATTACCTCTTTCTGAGTTTGAATTAAATAAGGTTTATCCTTCTTTATGCGCCAAAGCGTTTATTCAAAAAACCTCAGATGTTGTTTTAATGCCGTCGGGTACCATTGAAAATTTTAATGATTCCATTATTATAAAGGGTTATTGTATTGGAGCTGTCAACGAAGTGAAGTCGGTGCTGCTGCTCTCAAATTGTCCCATAGATAAAGTGGATAAAGTTCTACTCGATTATCAATCAACAACTTCGGTAAAATTGTTAAAGATTTTGTTCCGCCATCATTGGGAAAAAAATGTACACTATATTTCGTCAAGCGAGGGTTACGAAAATAATATAAATGGAACCACAGCCGGCCTTATTATTGGGGACAGAGCCATTAAATTATCGAATCAATTTCCATATGTTTATGATTTAGCGGCTGAATGGCTTTCGTTTACACAACTGCCTTTTGTGTTTGCATATTGGACAAAAACAAAAAATATCTCTGAAAAGTGGCTGTCCCTTTTTAATCAAGCACTTAATTGGGGATTGATGCACAAATTAGAATGTTTGAACTATTTTTCATGCAATGATAAAAACCTCCTTGCGTATTTAGACCAAAACATAAGTTATGATTTTGATAAATATAAAATAGAAGGGCTAAAACTGTTTTATAAATTAAGCAAAGAAATTTAACGCGTTCACATTAGCTAATCATCCAATTTTATTGATGCAGTATATAGGTGTTTTTGTCAAAAATTGATTAAAAATTTTGATACGTCAAAAAGATTTAATAATTTTACAAAAGATTAAAATGTTCAAAAAATTAAATGAATCTCAAAGTTGATAAACGATTACATCAACGTGAACTATTTAATATAGTAAAAGAAGAAATGGTATCAATGCTTGGGGTGCCTGAAGTGAAAGATTTGTCGAAAACCGAGCTTTTATTCTCAAAAATAGTTGAAAAAAAATTATCGAAAATTTCCGGAAAAAATAAGAGTAATGGTAAAAACCATCATCTTTCGGCTTGGGGAATTTTAACGGAATTAATTTTAAAAGGGCATGGAAAACGCAGTGCATTCGAATGCATTCGTTTCGGACATTTTGAAATAATGGAAGGGATTTTAGATGCAAACGAGAATACGTTAAAAAAAGCTTTTTGTACCACATTCTCAACCGAAAACGCTTTTCCCTGGATAAATCCCGAAGCAGTAGATATACGCTTGTCTAAAGCAAATACATCGAATCCGGCATATTTTTTTTTAACGGAAGCGAACAATATCAAAATACACTATTCCAATAACCCAATCATTGTTTTTTCAAGAACAACATCTGCGCAAGAGCAACTTTTTTTACGAGAGGCGTTAACGAAACGTCCTTTTGTTATTTTATTAAAGCAATATAATGCTGAAACCCTTGACAAGATGTATGTTCTTGGTCATATTTTATGCAATCATGAATATCTCGACGGAGTAACCGCAGCCTATTACCTGCACTTGTTTCTAAAAAAATTAAATTTAGAAGAAGTAGCATTACGTAATGTTTCAAGTTCCATTTTGTCAAGTATTTTACACGAAGCAGATACCCGCGAACATATTACTGGCAGTGATAAATTTAATGTTCGCTCTTTTCTCTTAGATGAACACACTACTCAAAAAATAACTGTTTTATACGAAAATCTGCTAAACAGCTTAAAAGCACATCAAGTTAATATAAACTTTGAAACATTTTTACATTTATTGCTTTTTAGTCTTTATGCAAAAAATAAGCTTAACGGATGTACATTAAAATTTTCGTTTAATATAAAGCAACAACTCGACTTTTATAGAGTAGATGAACTGATAGATGTAGTTAAATCAATATTAGAAAACCCTGACCATATTCAACGATTGAATAATGGTTGGTTGCACAAGGGAAATGTGTCTTTATATAAAAATGAAAATGCAGTTATCTCTTCGCTTTTATCACCGGTTATCCTATCAATGCCTTTAATTAAGATTCGGATTGTAAATAAAATATCAGAAATATCCGGATTTTCAAAAAAAATGATAGGAAATATAGTTGTAACAAGCGTACCATGCTTCATACAACATCAAGACAAAAAAATAACATTAGGGAATGGCTTTGGTGGACCTACGTTGGCTCCCTTTCAGGATGCGGCATTTACTTTTGGAGTGATATACGATGCATTCAATACACCTCAAAGACTTATTATAAGGCGAAAGTTTAAAAAAGAAACAGTATCAAAATGAAGGAAGGTTGTCTCAAAAAATTGTAACAGCTTTTTTATTTCGTTGTTATTCTATCGTCAGTTTGTGCTTTTTTTGTAAC
>DAOOWN010000045.1:0-23531 GCA_035371305.1 Bacteroidales bacterium | reverse complement strand
TGAGCTAATACCCCGAAAGTATTTTATATAAAAAAGAACCTAAGTAGTCGAACCCCTGACCTTCCCGATACCATCGGGACGCACTAACCAATTGGGCAAAGAACTACATTTGTAGCTGCAAAGGTATAACTTTTTGCGAATGTTTACAAAATTTATATAAAAAAATTATTTCTTCTAAATTCAGCACAGATTATAGCTGCTGCAGTTGCAACATTGAGTGAATCGATAGGGGCTTTTTGATTTGGAAAAGGGGGTATGTATAAGCGTTTGTTTATAAATCGTTCAATTGTAGGCGAGATGCCATTTCCTTCGTTTCCCATTATTAAAATTCCATTTTGTTTTAACTTGGTTTGGAATACGTTATCTCCTTCCATAAAAGTGCCGTAAATAGTTGTATTCGTATCACTTGAACTCAAAAAAGAAGCTAAATCGCCTTTATTAAAGGCAATCTTGGCAATCGCTCCCATAGATGCCTGTACTACTTTGGGCGAAAAAATGTCAGCAGTCCCATTACCAAAAAACAAATAATCTAATCCAAACCATAAGGCGGTTCGAATAATGGTTCCAACATTTCCGGAGTCTTGTATATTGTCAAGTGCAATACCAAGTTTATTTAAGGGATTGATTTTTTTATATTCTTTTTGACGAATGATGGCAATAACTTCTTGCGGTGTTTTTTGAAAAGATAATTTTTGTATTTCTTCGTAATGGGTAATGATTAACTTATTGATACTTTTTTTTGAATATTTTTTTGCCCACTCTTCTGTTGCAATTAAAGCCTCAATTTCCCAATTGTTTTCAATAAACTCATTAACGGTCTTTGTGCCTTCTGCAACAAATAAAAGGGTTTCGTTACGAAATTTCTTCTTTTCTAGTGATTTATATAGTTTTATTTGCGATTTTGAAAGCATTGTTATTACCAGTCTTCTTTTTTATTAATTTGAGGCTTTGTCATAAAGTCTTCAAAATTTTTAAGGGTGGCTTTCATTTCATTATCAATTTGTTCTAAATAATAATAATTTTTTGTAGTAAAGCCGGCAGCTGATTTATCAAGCCATTTTTCGATAGGAGTATAAGAAGTTTCTTTAAGATTCAATTCATTTAATACTATACGTATTTTATTGTCTTTAAATTGAGTAGTAATGGTGTATTGAACAATCCCTCTCATTGTTTGTACGCCTTTTTTGTCAGCCGGGTTGAGAATTTTAATTTGATGTTTCCCCATAATTAAACCATTTGTGGCATCATCTTGACGAATAACTCCTGTAGGGTTTTTATAAAATGTTTTGTACCAAACTTTTCCTTTTTTATAAAGCGAATCCTTGTTTGCATTTATTGAAATCACCTTTGAATAAGTAATGTTCTTTGTTACACTGTCAATAGGTAAGACGGGTTCTTTGTATTCTTCTTTTTGAGCAAAAGAGAATGATATCGCCCAAATAAAAACGAAATAGGATAATGCAACTTTTTTCATATTCATAAATTTTTACGAAAGTACTAAAAAATATTTTCTGAAAAAAGTTAATGGGTTTATTAATTTTTAACATTAAACTGATGATATTACTTGATTTTGTTAAATATATTTGATAATTTTGAAAACTAATCTTAAAAAAGAAGGAATTATGATTACAAAAAAAATGGAAGCTGCTATTAACGAACAGATTAATGCAGAACTATATTCAGCTTATTTATATTTATCTATGTCAGCTTGGTGCGAAAGCCAAAATCTAAAAGGATTTGGTAATTGGTTACGTATCCAATATCAAGAAGAAACAGCACACGCATTAAAATTTTTCGATTATGTTATCGAACGCGGCGGAAATGTGTCATTAAAGAAAATTGATGCACCTGTTGCAAAATGGAAAAATATTATTGATGTTTTTGAAAATGTATTAAAGCACGAACAGCATGTAACGGCTTTAATTAATAATCTTGTTCAAATATCAATGGAAGAAAAAGATTTTGCAGCAAATAATATGCTTCAATGGTTTGTTAACGAACAAGTAGAAGAAGAAGCAAATGCAACGGAAATTTTAGAACAACTAAAATTATTCGAAGGTAAAGGCGCACCGCTTTTTATGTTAGACAGAGAATTAAAAACAAGAGTATTTGTTCCAATAACGAACACACAAGCTTAAAAAAAGGAGCCTATAGGGCTCCTTTTTTTATTATTCGCTCTAAAACCTTATCGCCCATAGGGATTGATTTTACTAACCAATCCATCATTAATTTTTCGATTTCTTCTTCGGATAGTTTATAATTGATGTTGCTTTTTTGTAGTTTTGTAATCATTGAGTATAGTATAATTCCAACCGATACAGACACATTAAAGCTTTCGGTAAAACCGACCATGGGTATTTTAATAAATTCATCTGCTTGACTTTTTATTTCTTCCGTAAGACCTTCTTTTTCAGTTCCAAAAAGAAACATTATTTTACCTTTTAGAAGGTCCAGGCTTTCAATATCGGTTGACTTGTCGTGAAGCGAAGTTGCAATAATTCTGTATCCTTTATTTTTTAAATTGGTGATAAGTTCTGTCGTGCTAATTGAATTTTCGCTAAATCTATGTATGTTTAGCCACTTATGAGCTCCCATGCTTATTTCTTCGTTAGGGTTAAAATTATTTTTTCGCTCATAAACATATATGTCTTGAATGCCAAGTGCTTCAGCTGTTCGTACAATAGCGCTTGCATTATGTGATTGATAAACATTTTCAATGAGCAAACTTATATAGCGAGTGCGTTGCGATAATACTTGTTGAAAAGTTAAAAACCTTTCTGGAAGCACAAATTCTTTTAATTCTTCTATGATTTCTTTATTATTCATATCACTATAAAATAAAAAAAGGGAGCATTGCTACTCCCTTTTACCTTAAGTAAGGTGTTCTTACTTAATTGTGCCAGTTAATTCGCTACCTGGTCTGAAACGTACCACTTTTTTAGCAGGAATGTTGATTTCTTTTCCTGTTTGTGGATTGCGTCCTTTACGAGCGCTACGTTTTGTAACACCAAATGTGCCAAAACCTACTAAAGCAACGCGGTCACCTTTTTTGAGGGCCTTTGTTGTAGCTGTAATGAAAGCATCTAAAGCTTTTTTAGCATCAGCTTTGGTAATTTTAGCATCGCCAGCAATGGCATCAATTAATTGTGCTTTGTTCATACACTTAAATTTTTTAGGGTTAATGATTAAATTAATTAAGGTTATGCAAATATAAATGCAATATTTTGATTTGCAATAGTTTTAGTAAAAAAAATGCAAAATTGTTAATAAAATCAGCCATTTGTTAATAACTTTGGTTATTTTTGGCAGTGGGAGCGGATTATAAGAGCTTTTACCTCTATATAATTATGTTAAGTAAGGTTTTATAAAATGATGTTTATAGAGTACACAATTACACTAATCTTTGGATATTTTTTCTCCTTTTTCATTCCATTCACTCCATGTCCCAATTTTATTCGCATGGTCGTACATTCCTTCTGATTGTTTTTGACCATTTTCGTAGTAATATGTCCACCATCCTTGTTCCCTACAATGTTCATATTGTCCATGTTCTTTTATTTTGCCATTTTCATAGTATCGGGTACATGGACCATTCATATAATCATGGTCGTATGTAACATCTGCAGCTATCTGACCATTTTCATAGTATTCTATATATTTACCGTGAATTTTACCTTCGAGCATTTCGTTTACGTTTCGTAAGTTTCCGTTAGCGTACCATATTTTACTTATGCCGGTTTCTTTTCCGTCAACGTAACTTATTTCAGCCGATGGTTTTCCGTCCGGAAAATACGAAACTGCTTTGCCTGTAAACGGATCGTTTGTCCCTTTTAAATAAGCTATGTTGTCTTTGGTATCAATGGCATCAAAGGTAACCGTAACTGTTTGTGTGCAGGCATTTAACATGGATAAAATGAAAGAAACAAAAAAAAAGGTTTTCATGGTGTTTTTTATGCAAAATAAATAAAAAGCAAAGAGATCTTAAATAAGACCTCTTATGCTTAAGTGTTAATATTATTTAATTATTTTTAATGCTTCGTCGGCAGCTTTAAGCATTGGCTCAACCGAAACAGGTTGTCCAACGGCATTTTGCATCCATAAGTCGGGCGTTAGACGACCTTGTGTATAAATTCGAGTTATCTCTTTTGCGAAATTCTTGTCTTTTATATGGGTTTCTATTTGAAAATCTATAACATGACCAACGGGATAAGCCGATAGATATAATGGTGAATCAATCATATGAGAATATATGGCAAGAATAGGTTCGTCGTTTTTGCCAAATACAGGAGCATAGTATTTATTCCAAATGTCTTTGGCTATTGCGATAACCTGGTTCTTAAGTTCTTCTTTGGTTGCATTGGGATGTGCGTATAACCATTTCCATACATTCATGTCAACCAGCGAAACACCCATTATTTCATAGCATGCCCAAACATTATCCAGTGTCATCATGTGGAATTTTTCGGAATTGTTGTCTTTTATGTCAAGCAAATCTAAGTCGCGTTTTTGGAAAATAAATGCTAATGCTTCAGTAAAAGCAGTATTGGGAATTCCTTTCAGCATGTAATAATCAACATCGTATAGGGATAATGTTTGTTCTACATTATGCCCAAATTCGTGAACAGCGATATTGTAACCTTTGTAGTCCATGCCTTTTTCGCCAATGCGGGTGCGGAGACGAGCATTATCTCCGTGCATTTCGCTACCCCATGCATGTCCTGCTCCTCTTGATGCATCTACCGTTATTCGCGATACAATTTCGTTGGCTTTTGCTTTTTCAAAACCTAATTTTGTTAAAATAGTGGGAAGATAATTTTGAACGGCTGTGGTGTTAGGAAATAACTTTCTTGTTTTTTCGGTAAGCAGATCTTCTGAAATTGTACTGCGTGATTTAAAACCATCATACCAGATGTCAAATGGTTCAAGCGGGCGACCAAGCCTTTTCGAAATTAAATTGGCAACTTGTTTTATTTGAGGAGCTGTTACAAAGTTGATAAAGAGTTTTTCGACTTCTTCTTGAGGCATTTCCATTTCTCCCTCAAATTTTCGTTGAATGTAAGTTGGGTATTGAGGACTATATGGGTCAATCATTTGCATAGCATGGAAAATATTCAATAAATGCTCGTAACGGGTATCGGGTTCGTTTTTAAATGTGATGGAATTACTTTGATCGTAAACTTTATTTTCGAATGGATTCCATTGGTATTGGTCGCTGTTTATTACTTCTTGAGGGATGTCTTGATAAATAATATGTTTCATTATTTCGTAAATGGTTTTCTGCTTGGCAAGTCCATTTTCTTTATTTGCATAATTTGATTTCAGTTCATCGCGTAAGCCCCAGTGGGTGATTAATTTCATGTCTTTTGGAAAAAGGCTTTGTTTGTTGTTGTCAATGACATTTCCCATACATATATTATATTCACTAATATAAGTATCTGCTTTGGTTAAAACATTGTTCATGTGTTGTAAAATAGTTGAAGGTATGCGACTTGTAAAAATATCGCCCATTCGAGCATAAGCCCATTCTGTTCTCGACCAGTTTTTACCTAATTCGTTTTTTTCTTTAAGTGAATAATTTGGGAAATTAAGAATTGTAATAAATGCAATTTTATTTTCAAACAAATCGTCTGTAAGATGAGCTCCTACATTGTAGCTACCAAACATTTCGTCAATAGGCTGAATGTCGGGGCCTGAAAGATGAAGAGGTTTCAATAGTTCAATAGTGATTCGATTAAAATTTCCGTATAGAACTTCGAGATTGTGAGAAATCTTTTCAAAAAGCAATTTTCTGGCAGAATCGGTTGGAGCATAATTTTCTTTACAAAAAGCTATAAAATCATCAGCACTGCCATCGGATGTGTCCCATAATGCGGCGGCTTGTGTAACACCTTTTTCTATTAAGGCCAACTTGTCTTTACTGTTACCATAGTAATGCGTTAGGCTGTCAATAGCTTGCTTTACTGTTTTTTCGGATAATAATGTTTTCATGTTGTCACCTTTTTTTTCTAATGTACATTGCCACAAAACAAAAGAAAGTAGTAGCATTGATGTAAAAGCGAAATATTTTTTCATAAAATTTAATTTTAAATCATTGCCCAAACTTATATATTTATTTGAAGTTAAGCAAATAATGGTGATAAAATAGTTTTAAGGCTTTGAATGGTTGATTTGTTTTCTTTGCTGCTGAAACATTAGATTTTCATAATACAAAGCTTTATTTTCGTTTTTGTTTTGCCTGAAATAGCGACTTAATCCGTATATCAAAGGAATGTTATTTGCGTTTTTTTGTATGGCAATTTCCCACTGTTTTACAGCAGATGATGTGTCCTTTTCAAATAATGCAAAATTGCCTAAATTAATGTACGGAATATCAGTATTTGTATCTGTTAGTAAAATCTTATTGTTATATAAAACGGCAGAATCTTTTTTGTGTTGGGAAAAATACAAATTGACTAAGTCATTTAACATATAAATATTGGTACTATCGTTTAGCAGTGATTTTTTTAATAATTGAATACATACAATGGTGTCTTTTTGGCGAAGTTTAACTTTAGAAAGATTATAAATCGCCTCTGAATAGTGTGGTTTTATTTCAATGGCCCTGTTAAACCAATAACTAGCCAACGAGTCATTCTTTTTATAATGGAAGTAAACCAAACCCAGGTTATTCATGGCAGCATAATAGTTGGGATAAATATCAATAGCCTTTTTATAGTGAAAAATAATGCTGTCGATAGTTGAATTGCTTATTCTTAAATTATTTTTTGCATTTGTATTTACATTATTCAGTAAAAAAGTTGCAAAAGTTGTATTGGCTTTTGCTGAATTTTCTAAATAAGGCATATCTGCTCGTAAAAGACGTTCGACCGATTTCCATTCTGTATTTCTGTATATTGTAATGATGGAAAATAGGAATGAAATGCCGATTAAAAGATATGGGCTGATTTTTTTAAATTGAAATAATAAAAAAGTTAACGTTGCAATAAACCCTATAGATGCTGTAAAAGTTAATCGTTCGGCAACAATCCCGTTTATTGGAATAAAGTAGTTAGAAAAAGGCATAAGAGCAATCCAAAACCAAAGTATTGAAAAAGTTAAAATAAGATTTCTTTTTTTTCTGGTTAACAAAAATATGCTTGCCATTAATGCAAAGAGCGATAGAAGTATGTAAAAAGTTAAACTATGAGGAATATCAAGCATATTGTACCCATAATAATATAGTAAGGGGAACGGGAACAGCAATTTCCAAAAATAAAAACCAATGCTTTCAGCGGATAACAACAATCTGCTTATCCTGGAGTAATTATCGTATAAAGGATTTTCGAATGGGAATAATATTTTATCTTCGGGTGTGAGAATCCATCCGGGAAGTTTATATAAAATCCAAGAGCTTAAAAACAATATCAAAATATAAATTGTTAGTGTAATTTTTGATTTCAGGGCTTTAAAATTAAAATTTATATAAACAGAGAGGGTTAACGGAATAAGCAAGCTAAATACGACTCCGTTTTCCTTGCTTAATAGCGAAAAACAAACAAAAATTATTGAAAACAATAAGTAACGGGTTTTAACTTGTTCCACATATCGTAATGCCATCCATATGCCTGATAATCCAAACATTAACATAAAAATCTCTTCGCGGTTTTTTAAACTTGCTACAACTTCAGTGTGAATAGGATGTAGAGCAAACAGAAGACTTATCCACCACATTAGCTTTTCATTTGTTGGAAAAAGCTTTTTAAGAATATTAAATAACAATAATACCGTTAATGCATATAAAAGTATGTTTATTAAATGGCTAACAGCCGGTGTTTGTCCAAATAGTTGCAATTCAACATAATAAGTAAAGCGAACCAAGGGACGATAACCAAATGTATTTTCTTTTTCTTGCCAGTAATGGCTGGTAAATATTTCTTTAATAGCTGTTAGTCCGTTACTTTTAACTTGGGAATTTTCGATAAAATTATCGTCAAAGCTATATCCATTCCAAAGTGTATTGAAATATAAAGCAAAGGTGATTAAAAATAAAAAGGCAATTTTTTTATTGTTCAAATTCATATTTTCAAGCAAACTTATATAAAGTTTTAAAAATCACCAAAAAAAAGTTAATGATGAATAATAAGAAGTTATTTTTATTAATGTAAAAAATCTTAATTATTCGTTACCTTTATGCACTAAAATTTATAACTATGTGGCAAAAAAACTTGCTGTTACTTTTTCTTATTTTTGCTATAAAAATAGTGCCTGCTCAAGAAAAATGGTCGTTAGAACGTTGTATTTTATATGCGTTGGAAAATAATGTTCAAATCAAATTACAAGAACTAAATAAAAAGTCAAGTGAAGCCGCTTTTTTGAAAAATAAGACAATGTTTTTACCGACGATTAATGCAAATGCAAATCAAGGATATACGGTTGGTCATTCTGTTGACCCATTAACAAACGAATTTGCCGAGAGCAATGTAAAATCAAATAATTTTTCACTCTCTTCAAATTGGACATTGTTTAACGGATTTCAAAATGTAAACAATTTAAAACAAAGTTATTTTAACTTGCAAGCGAGTTTAATGGATTTAGAAAAAGCAAAAAACGATATTTCATTAAATGTTGCTTCGTTTTACTTGCAAATATTATTAGCTGATGAGCTCTTGCAAGTGGCATATAATCAAAAAGAGCTGTCAAAAACACAGGTGGATAGAACAAAAAAGCTATACGCAGCCGGTTCTGTTGCTCAGGGAACGTATTTAGAAATGGAGTCACAGTTGGCATCGGACGAAATGCAATTTGTTTCCGCACAAAATTCGCTCGATTTAGCAAAGTTAAACTTAGTTCAGCTTTTAGATTTAGGTATAAACGATTCTATTGAAATCGAAAAACCAATATTAACAGACCCCGACACGTTGTTTCCTGCAATAAATCCGCAGCAAATTTACGAAGATGCAAAACGAAATCTTCCAACGATTAGAAGCGTTGAGTATAAGATGTTAGCTGCTCAAAAAGGCTTAGCCGTCGCACGAGGATACAGAAGTCCTCGTATAAGTCTAGGCGGGTCGTATGCAACGGGCTATTCGTCGCAACGTAAAAGCATTACTGATGTATCGCTTGACAATCCATATATTTCAGGATTTGCAGTGGACGGTAGCGGAAATCAATACCCTGTTTATTCGTACAGTATGAAGTATAACTACCAAACTACCGATTTTAACCAACAATTAAAAGACAATATTAGTAAGTCATTATCGATAAATTTAACTATTCCCATTTTTAATAATTGGCAAGCAAACTATGCCGTTAGTTCTGCTAAAATAAATGCATTGAATTCAAAATACCAGTACGAAATTGCCGACAAACAGTTGGTTAAAGAAATAAGACAGGCATACAACGATGCTGTAGCTGCTTTTAAAAAATATGTAGCTGCAAAAAAAGCCGAAAAAGCATCGTCCGAATCATTTAAATATACCGAACAACGATTTAATGTAGGATTGGCAAACACATATGATTATAATTTGTCAAAAACAAACTTAATGAGGGCACAATCGGAAGTAATTAAATCTAAATACGAATATACGTTTAAATTAAAAATATTAGATTTTTATAGCGGAAAACCTTTTAAATTGTAGCTTATGAAAACAAAAAAAGTCGCACGTTGGCTTATTTTAGCGGTCGTTGTTCTTTTGATTTTAGCTGTTCTTGGTCCTAAAATCGGACTTGTAAATAATAATGATACCATTGAAGTTACCGCAGATAAAGCAACAAAACGAACCATCGTTGAGTTAATTACTGCAAATGGGAAAATTCAACCCGAAGTGGAAGTTAAAATCAGCTCTGATGTTTCGGGCGAAATAGTAGAATTAACCGTGAAAGAAGGAGATGAAGTGAAGAAAGGTCAGCTGTTAGCAAAAATAAAACCCGATATCTATATTTCTTCATTGCAACGAATGGAAGCTTCATTAGAGTCGGCAAAAGCAAATTTAGGAAATGCCAAAGCTCGCTTATCTCAGATAGAAGCTCAGTTTACTCAAACAGAATTAACGTATCAGCGAAACAAAAAATTGTTTGAACAAGGAGCAATATCGCAAGCAGAATACGACAACTCTGTTTCAGCTTATAAAATGGGAAAGGCAGATGTTGAAGCTGCAAAGCAAAATGTTTTGGCAGCAGAATTCACGGTAAAAAGCACAGAAGCATCGTTAAACGAAGCCAATGCAAATCTTGTAAAAACAAATATATATGCACCAAACGATGGAACCATTTCAAAACTTAACGTTAAGTTAGGCGAACGTGTAGTAGGAACCATGCAAATGGCCGGAACAGAAATGTTGCGTATAGCCGATTTAAATATTATGGAAGTGTTGGTGAATGTTAATGAAAACGATATTGTAAGGGTTCATTTAGGCGATACTTCGTTTATTGATTTAGATGCATACCCTAATCAAACGTTTAGAGGAATTGTAACATCCATTGCAAATTCTTCAAACATCAGTTCTTCATCTTTAAGCGGTAGCGTAAATACAGATCAGGTAGCAAATTACGAAGTAAAAATCAGAATTTTGCCCGAATCGTATGCAAATTTAATTACTGAAAAAAACAAATATCCCTTCAGACCGGGTATGTCTGCCACCGTTGATATTAGAACTAAGGTGGAACAGAATGTCTTGGCAGTTCCGGTACAATCGGTTACTACGCGATCCGATTCAATAATAAAAAAAATAGACTCAACTTATAATGTAAAAGGAGCGAAGAAAAAACAAATAGAATGTGTGTTTAGAATTAAGACGGATAATACGGTTGAATTGGTGCCTGTTAATACCGGTATTCAAGACGACCAATGGATTTATATTATAAACGGTGTAAACGAAGGAGACCAAATTGTTACCGGTCCATTTAATATTCTAAGTAAAAAACTTAAACATAACGATAAGGTAAAAATAGTTGAAACAAAATTTGACTTTAAGAAAAAATGACGTTGATTTTAAATATCGAAACTTCGGGTGAGGTTTGCTCGGTTGCTATTTCCGAAAATGAAAAATTAATAGCAGTCGATCAAACGAATGAAAAAAACAGTCATTCTACAAAACTTGCACCTTTAACCAATGATATATTTAAAAAAAGTGGCATTAAACCTGCGCAAATAAATGCCATTGCCATTAGCCGTGGTCCGGGTTCTTATACCGGACTGAGAATAGGAGCTTCGTTTGCAAAAGGTTTGTGCTATTCATTAAATATTCCTCTGATAGCAGTTGATACGCTTATGATTATGTGTGTGCGTGTTTTGCAAATGCGTGTTTTCAACTCCCAAACCTTACTATGTCCAATGATTGATGCTCGTAGGATGGAGGTTTATACTGCTATGTACGATTTGAGCTTAATTCGGAAAACCGAAATCAGTCCTTTGATTCTAAACGAGAATGCCTTTGAGCAATATGAAAATAATGACATTGTGTTTTTTGGAACCGGAATGAATAAATGGCAAGAATATATAAGTAAAAATATCATGCCGAATTTTACTTTTATTCCGGATATTTATCCCACAGCCGAATCAATGGCAGAGCTTTCGTATTCATTGTTTAATGAAAAGAAATTTGAAAATACAGCTTATTTTGAGCCATTTTATCTTAAAGAATTTATTGCAGGAATTCCGACAAAAAATAAACTGTTTTAAAAAATGGTATTACTTTTGACTCTATCAAAAAAACGTTTTTTTATGAAATGGTCTATGAGGTTTATATGTTTATCGCTTTTATTTTCGGTGCAGTTATTAATGGCTCAGGAAAGCACAAAAATATCTGCATTTAAAGACGGCGAAACCTTAAAATATTTAGTTCATTACGGATTTATTGATGGCGGTTATGCTATGCTAAAACTGACCGACTTTGAGATGAACGGGAAAAAATATTTTCATGCCGTTGCTTCGGGTTACTCAACCGGTTTGGCAGATAAGTTATTTAAGGTTAGAGATGTTTACGAAACATTTGTTGATAAAGAAACCGACTTGCCGTTAAAAGCAATTCGAAATATTTCTGAAGACACGTACAAATATTATGATGAAGTATTGTTTAATAGAAAAGACAATACTATTATAAGCAAACGGAAAGGAAAGGTATCGGTTCCGGAAAATACGATGGATATATTATCGGCCGTATATTATGCACGTAATAATAATTTTAAAAACATCAAACAAGGCGATATTATTACATTAGATACTTATTTTGACGATGGAATGTTTACATTACAAATACGATTCAAGGGAACTGAAACCATTAAAACTGAATTTGGCAAAGTAAATTGCTTAAAATTTTCACCGGTTGTAGAACCCGGCAGAATATTTGATACGCAAGACGATGTTACAATCTGGATTTCTAATGACCATAATTATATACCGGTACGTATTCAATTTGATTTGTTTGTGGGAAGCGTAAAAGCCGATTTGGTAAAGTTTGAAAATCTAAAATACAACTTTGCCGTTAGCAAAAAATAAAAAACGGCTGTTAGAAGGCTTATCTAACAACCGCTTTTATTAAAAAAGAGAAAAATTACTAAGTAAAAATAATTTGTGTTCCTTGTCCACCGCAAAGTCCGTAGAAATCGCCTACTGTAAGAACGCCTTTAACTTCGTCCACTAAATCTTTTTTCTCGAGCTTAAACATTTCCATAGCAAGTTTGCAGGCATAAATTTCGCCACCACCTGCTGTTATCATTTCTAAAAATTCCGGAATACTTGGAATATCAAGCTTTTCCATTTGACTTTTCATCATTGCCGAAACTCCGGCTTCAACACCGGGCAGCATACCTAAAATTGTAGGAAAGGGAAGACCTCCCGGCATTCGCAAGGCCGGATTTCCTACTGTGGCGGTGTGAATTTTTTTGATTTGTTTTTTGGTAATGGCATCTAAACCGAAAAATGTAAAAAACACTTTGGTTTCAATCCCTTCCATTACGGCTCCATTGGCCATAACTAAGGTAGCATACACATCTTCTATCGTGCCTTTCGCACAAATGATGCATACTTTTTTTAATGGGAATTCTTCTTTTTGCATAGTTGTATTTTTAAGGGTTAAACACAAGAAGATGGTTTAGAAATACCGGCTATTTTTGAAGCCAATTTTAAGGGTGCACCCGGGAAAAGTTCATAAAAACCTTTAATATCAACAATTCCTGATTTGCCAATTGCCCTTATGGTAAGAGTTTCGCCTTTTAATGCTTTATCGCGAATATAATTCAGCACATCCATATGTTTTTGACTCAGAGTGATGCCCTCTTCTTTTGCTAATTCGGTTGCTATTTCCGGAGTCCATTTCGTTGCATCGGTTAAATAACCTTCGTCGGTAACTTCGACGGTAATTCCTGCTAATACTTTTGTTGCCATAATAATTAATTTTTATTGTTTAACATGTTATTTTGATAATTCTTTTATAATTCTAAGTCCATACGATAAACCTCTTCTCACTTCTGGACTGCGCATTTCTTTCATGATTTTGAACAGCGATTTATTGTCGAGCTTTTCATCGGGTTTGGTGTTGTTGAGAACAGTCGTTATATGTGCTACTGTTTGTAAGAATTGCGGATTGCTGATATTTTGCAAAATGGTTTTGAGCGAATCAAACACACCGGCTTTTTCCAAACGATCCATTTCGTAGGTAAGGTCAATGATAACTTCTTTTACGATGGGCGAGGCATCTTTTACAAAGTCGGTTGCGCTTTGTAGCATGGTTAATAATGTGTTGAATGTCTCAATGTTCTTTAAAAAGCTAAATATCATTAACTTAACCTGATCCATGTCCAGCTCTACACCTCGGTCATCAAATTCTTTAACGGCGGTTTTAAATGCGTCGTTTCCCACACGATATAAATCGTCTGCAAGGTCATCCCAAACTTGACGCTTTTGACGCTGTTCAGTGATGTATTCGAGCAGTAAATCAACTTTTTGATTTAGCTCAGTTATTTGTTGTTGCATTATTTCTGTTGTCATAGCTTAACATTTTTTACATTTACCGGCCATGGTCATAAGTGGTTCAATGGGCATTTCCTTGCCTCTGAGCAAAATGTGCCAGTATATCCAGCGGAACATGATTTTGCCGTAGTGATTGGTTTTGGTGTTTTTAAGAAGTCCGAATGGTCCAATACCTGGTAGTGGAAATGTTCCCGGAAGTGGTTCTGTATCATAATTAAAGTCAATGAGCGAACCTTTGCCAAATCCTGTTTCTATATAGCAATTAGCATGTCCGTCGAATTTAGCATGTAAGGGTCGGCCTTCGATAAAACTCATAATGTTTTCGAACAGTATTTCAGCTGAGAAATGTGCAACAGAACCGGCTTTTGAGGTAGGTATATTGGATGCATCACCCAAAACAAAAATGTTTTCGTACTTTTCGCTTTGCAAAGTGTGTTTATTTGTTGGTACATAATTCAGATCGTCGCCTAAACCGCTGCGAGCAATTACTTCGTCTCCCATATTTACAGGAACAATGGTAAGCAGGTCAAAAGGCAATTCGCGTCCATCGTACGAAACAATACATTGTTTTTCATTATCCACTTTTTCGAGGTAGAAATCCGGAACAACTTCAATATTTTTTTCCGATAAAAGTTCGCTTAGCATTTTTGTTGCACGTGGTTTGGTAAAAGCACCTGAGAGCGGTGTTACATATTTAATGGTAACTTTATTACGAATGCCAATTTTGGTAAAGTACTCGTCGGCCAGAAAAGCAAATTCAAGCGGTGCAACAGGACATTTGTAAGGCATATCGGCGATATTTATAAGCAATGTGCCACCTTCCCATTTTTTGATAAATTCGCGTAATGCCAATGCACCTTCAATAGTATAAAAATCGAAAATTTTATTGTACCAGAGCGATTCTTTTAATCCGGGAGTTTGATCGGGTCGGGTTTGAGTGCCGGTAGCTATTATCAATATATCATATTGTAAATGAGTATCATCAGGTAAGATAATTTGATTGTTTTCTTCATCGATTTTTTGAACATCGGTGAACAAGACTTCAACTCCGGCAGGGAAAAAGTCCATTTTAGGTTTAATAACGTCTTGCCTATTATAAATTCCAAATGGGATAAAAAGGAATCCGGGTTGATAGTAATGCGTTTTGTGTTTATCAATAACTGTAATTTTCCATTCTTCGCGATCCAAATCCTTGCGAAGTTTATTTGCCATCATGGTTCCGGCTGTGCCTCCACCTAAAATGATTATTTTTTTCATAATAAATCTGTGTTATTCGTTTATGCAAAATTAGTTTATATCTTTGCGTTGCATATTATATTTATGTATGATATAAAGCATGTTATGATATTAATCATATTGTAATGGAAGAAAAGAAAAATTCGATCAATCAATTTAATAAGTGTGAGTGTAAGGATTGTGTAATTCGTAGTTTATATTTTGCCAATATTCGGCAACATGAAGTAGAAAGTTTATGTCAATTAAAAAAAGAAAAATATTATAAAAAAGGTGAAGTGGTTTTTAAATCAAATGAAGAAATAGATTCATTGATTTATTTAAAATCGGGGCTTGTAAAATATTTTACCGTTTTTCCGGATGGGAAGAATCAAATTATTACTATTTCAAAACCATTTGATACGATTAGCCTATTGACTGTTTTTAATGAAAAAAAATCGCTGTATAATCTGACTGCTATAGAAGATTCGGAAATTTGTTTTATCCCGTTAAATCATATCGATAAATTAGTACAGTCTAATGGTGATTTTGCAAAAGATTTTGTATCGAAGGTAATCAAAGCATCAAACGATGTAATAGAAAGATTAATGACTATTAATAGTAAAAATTTGCGGGGTAGAATAGCTTTTGTGTTGTTTGAATTTTCGGAAAATATTTATAAAAAAAGCATTTTTGAGTTACCTGTTTCAAGAAAGGAAATAGGAGAAATGATTGGTATGACAACGGAAAATGTAATACGTACTTTATCCGAATTTAGAAAAGAAAAACTAATTAGAATTAATGGGAAAGAAATAGAAATTCTGGAAAAAGAAAGGTTGAAAAAGATTGCGTTATATGGATAAACAGGGCAACTAATTTCAACCATCGAACGTCTAAATAATAAAAGAAATAAAAGTGAAATCAAAAGAAGTAACATATTTTAACATTTCACGTAAAAACATGTACTTAATTTTTGCCAATATGAAGAGGAGAAAATTCATCCTTTTTGCTGTATTTCTGATACTTAACCTGTGGGTGGTAGGACAGCGAAAAGTCAGTATATCATCACAACAAGTGGTATATAATGATCAAACAGACGAAAGTATATTAAAAGAAGCCAAAGGTGCTTTTGGTGTTTCGGTTAGCTCAACAAATGTAAGTTGTTTTGGCGATTGTGATGGTACTATTACCGTTACTTTATCTGGTACGCCTACTTATCCTGTTCAAATACGTTTAACTTTACCTCCCGATGTAGGAGGTGGCAATGTGTTTTTTAATAATTTGCAAGCAACGGATTTTCCATTTACTATTTCTAATCTTTGTGGTTCATCTGCTCCCTATTCAATTAGGGTTCGAGACTTCGATAATTCGATTGTTTCTGTAGGAAATATTTACATATTGGCTCCTGCTGAAATGTCAATCGAAGAGGGAGATTACGACGTTTTTAATGAATCGTGTGCAGGAAAATGTGATGGGGGAGTCAGTATTTATTTTGTTTCCAATGCACAAGGAAATACTTATTATCAATGGTCATCATTAGAAACAACCGCTGATATTACAAATAAATGTGCAGGAACTTATACCGTAACGGTAACTGACGATATGGGTTGTACACAGGATTTTTCGTTTGACATTACGGCACCTCCTCTATTGCAAGTTGACTCGTTGGTTTTTGGTCCGGTTTTTTGTAATGGAGGGACCGGTTCTATTACTGTTTATGCTTCCGGGGGCAATCCTCCATATGCCTATGATATAGGCAGTGGCTATCAAGTGGGAAATGTTTTTAATGGTTTAGTTGCCGGAACATATACGGTTACTATTATTGACGGAAATTCTTGTACTGCTGTTTCTGCTCCGGCTACATTAACTGAAAATCCGGCGATTGTTCTTAGCGAAACTCATGTAGATGTTGGTTGTTTTGGAACCTTTACAGGCTCTATAAATTTGACCGTTAACGGAGGAACATCTCCCTATTCCTATTCATGGCAGGGCCCTAATGGATTTACATCATCGTCTGAAGATATTAATAATATAGAGGCAGGAAATTATTCTGTAACGGTTACTGATAACTATTCTTGTACTTCAACACTTTCTGTTACCATTTCTTCAGCTGCTGCTTTAAATATTTCTGAATCTCATACAAATGTAACTTGTAACGGTGGAACGGATGGAAGCATTACCCTAACCGTTAGCGGAGGTACAGCACCCTATGCCTATAATTGGACAGGTCCAAGTTGTCCGTGTAGTGGTTCAAGTTTAACTAATTTAAGTGCAGGTACATATGATGTAACCATTACAGATAATGCCGGTTGCAGTTCTACTTTATCCATCAATATAACTGAACCTTCTGCTATTGTTGTGGTTGGTTCTCTAACAAATGTAGAATGTTTTGGACAGTGTACAGGTGCTATTAATATTACAGTTAACGGAGGAATACCCCCATACACTTATAATTGGACAGGTCCGAGTTCTTTTTCAAGCAATTCGGAGGATTTAACAAATCTTTGTGCAGGAACGTACTGGGTTACCATAAAAGATGCAAATAATTGTACACGGGTTCGCAGTTTTCAGGTTCTTTCTCCTCCTGATATAACCATTACTGCATTTACTCAAAATCCTTCTTGTAGTGGCCAATGCAATGGTTTAATAAATCTTAATGTAAATGGTGGTACTCCGCCTTTTACTTATGCATGGAATAGCGGACAGACTTCTCAAAATCTTTCAAACCTGTGTTCAGGAAGTTATACTGTTACTGTTACCGACTCAAAGTTATGTACAAAATCACAGACATTTGTTTTAACGGATCCGGCAGGTATGACATTATCAGAAACTCATGTTGATGTTACGTGTCATGGATTTAATAATGGAAGCATTGATCTCACCGTTGCCGGTACTTATACTAATCCGTTAACATATAATTGGACGGGTCCAAATTCTTATACAAGCACAAATCAAGATATTAATAGTTTATTTGCAGGGACATACAATGTTACGGTAACCGATGGTTCCTCTTGTTCTAAAACATTATCTGTTATAATTAATGAACAATCTAATATTGTTATAGACGCTGCTATTGTAAATGTTTCATGTAATGGAAGTTCCGATGCTTCTATAAATATTACATCATCCGGAGGTGTTGCTCCATATTCTTATTCATGGACAGGACCTGGTTCATTTACTTCAACAAACGAAGATTTATTGGGAATTGGAGTGGGAACGTATAATTTAACTGTAACTGATGCTTTGGGTTGCCAAAAAGACACTTCGTTTGAAATTACGCAGCCATATCCTATTGTTGTTACTCATGTTCAGCAAAATGTTTCGTGTTTCGGTTTGTCGAATGGTTCTATCGATTTGACAGTTAGTGATGGTAATCCTCCTTATAGTTATTCATGGACAGGACCAAGTTGCCCTTGTGGAAATAATCAGGATTTGACCAACTTATTACCCGGAACTTATAATGTTACAATAACAGATGCTGTTTTGTGTACACAGACTTATTCTGTTACTATCACTCAGCCAAGCATTTTAAGTGCAAGCGAAACCCATACCAACGTATCTTGTTTTGGTGGCAATAATGGTAGTATAACATTGAGTGTTTCAGGTGGAACAACTCCTTATACTTATAATTGGACAGGCCCGAGTTGTCCATGTAGTGGTAACAGCTTAACTAACCTTACTGCAGGAACATACGATTGTACGATTACAGATGCTAATGGTTGTAGTACAACGCAAAGCATTACATTAACACAACCGGCAGCAGCTTTAAGTGCTTTGGAAACACATACGAATGTTACTTGTTTTGGAGGAAATGACGGAAGCATTACCTTAACTATTTCCGGTGGTACGTTGCCCTATAGTTATAACTGGACAGGCCCAAGTTGCCCATGCAGCGGAAGTAGTCTTACAAATCTTACTGCCGGTATATATGACGTAACCGTAACAGACGCAAATAGTTGTACAACAACATTAACCATAACTATAACAGAACCTTCTGTCATAAATTTAAGTGAAACGCATTCTTCTCCATTATGTTTTGGCCAATGTACCGGAACGATAGATTTAACTGTAAATGGCGGGGTAGCTCCCTATGCTTATTTGTGGCAAGGTCCCTCAGGCTACACAAATAATATTGAAGATTTAATGAACCTTTGTGCCGGCACGTATAATGTTACCGTTACCGATGCTAATTTGTGTACTAAAACATTAAGTATAAACATAACTCAACCTACTCAATTAATAGCAGATATAACTTCTCAGACAAATATGTCTTGTGGCGGTGGTTGCTCTGCTTCTGCAACTGTAACTCCTTCAGGCGGAACACCTAACTATTCTTATCTGTGGAGTAATGGAGAAACATCACCGACAGCAATAGCTTTATGTGTTGGTTGGAATTATGTAACGGTAACCGATGTAAATGGATGTACAGCTGTCGATTCGACAGAAATATTAGCACCACCACCCTTATCGGCAGTTATCTCTGATTCAACGATGTCGTGTGGAGGAGCTCCAACCGGTGTTTTAGGGAATTCGATTTATGTTCCGGACGGACCCAGTTGCCCACAACAGTGCTATCAAACCACCGTTGATATTGATGCTTTTTCACCTTCAGCAACATTGCAAAATGCAAGTCAATTAGAATCGATTTGTGTGAACATGGAACATTCTTTTGCCGGTGATTTATCTTTTAAGATAATTTGTCCTAACAATCAAAGTGTTGTACTTGATTCATACGATATGAGTGGTGGTTCCTATTTAGGAATTGCTAATGAGATGGATTGTGGAGCGTGTATCTCTAATCCTCCCGGTTGTGCTCAAGGAACGGGATGGACGTATTGTTGGTCTGAAATATATCCGCAACAAGGATTATTAAATGTTTTAGATGCAGGTTCTAGTCCAATTCCACCAACTGATGTTTCAAATAACTTAAATTATTTAATGCCTCAAAATCCGTTGTCGGGCTTAGTTGGTTGTCCATTGAATGGGACATGGAAAATGGAAATATGTGATAATTGGGCGATAGATGATGGTTGGGTATTCTGGTGGCAGCTTAATTTTGCACCGAGTTTATATCCTTCCCAATATTGTAATGGAACAGCAACTGTAGCTCCTTCAGGAGGTCAAGCACCTTATACTTATATGTGGTCAAACGGTGAAACAACACAAACCATAACAAATTTATGCTCTGGAAATTATTGTGTTACCGTTACCGATGCAAATAATTGTACAGCAACGACATGTGTTACTATTATTGATATTAATCTTACAATTGATTCTATTTCAAAAACCAATGCTTCGTGTTCAGGGGTATGCAATGGCACAGCCACTGTTAATACAACCAACGGTTTTGCGCCAATAACCTATTTGTGGTCAAATACACAAACTACGCAAACCATTACAAATCTTTGTGCCGGAACATATTCTGTTACGGTTAGTGAGGCAAACGGTTGCACGGCGGTAGATTCAGTTGTAATATCAAATGGTTTGAGCTTACAATCAACGGTCAATGTTACCAATACAATTTCATGTCATGGCGATTGCACGGCAGGTGCTGTTGTGTTAATGACAAACGGTCTGGCGCCCTATACATATAACTGGTCTCCCAATTCAGGAGATACGGGACCTATTATTTCTAATATGTGTGAAGGAACTTATAACGTTACAATTACCGATAATAACGGTTGTACAACAACAAATAGTGTTACTTTTTCTGCTCCACCTTCATTAGTTATTGATTCAGTTCAAATTCAAAATGAACAACCGTGTAATGCATCAAATAATGGTAGTATAACCATTTATGTCAGTGGCGGAACTCCACCTTATCAATATAACATTGGATCGGGAAATCAGGCAAGTAATCAGTTTACAAACTTACAAGCAGGAAACTATACTCCAACTATTACAGATGCCAATGGATGTCAGTTGGTAGGCAATATGTTAACGATTACTGAACCGCCTGTTTTATCCATTGATAATATTACTTCTTCGGATGTAACACCTTGTTTTGGAAGTGCCAATGGTACTATAACAATTACGGTTTCGGGTGGTGTGCCCCCTTATCAATATAATATTGGAAGTGGTAATCAAGCTTCTAATCTGTTTAATGGATTGTCAGGAGGTACTTATACGGTAACAGTAACGGACAATCTCGGTTGTACTATTGTATCCAATGCTGTTACCATTATTGAACCAACATTGCTAACTTTAGATTTGGTATCACAAACAGATGTGGCTTGTAATGGAGCTGCAACAGGAACGTTGGTTGTTACCGGAAATGGAGGTGTACCAGCTTATTCATACAATTGGACAGGTCCTAGTTGCCCATGTAGCGGGAACAGCCTTTCAAACTTATTAGGCGGGCTTTATTTTGCAACAGTTACCGATAATTTAGGTTGTACTGCTACCAATGTGTTTGAAATAAAAGATACCTCAAACTTAAAAATAGATACACTTGTTTTACAAAACCCATTATGTTTTAATCAGAATAATGGTTCTATTACAGTGGGAGGCTCAGGAGGTCAACCCCCATATTCGTATTTGTGGGATAGCGGATTGCCCTCACAACCCAATCAAACCAATTTAACAGCCGGAACTTACAATGTAACGGTTTATGATGCAAATAATTGCTCACGTTCGGCATCCATTACACTTATTAATCCGCAGCCTATTCAAGATTCCATTACAATAGATCAACCTATAGTTTGTAATGGCCAGTGCAATGCTGTAGTTACAGTTCATCCTTATAATGGAGTTGGAACATATACCTACCAATGGGATGATTTAGCCTCATCAACAACAGCGACGGTTTCAAATCTTTGTGAGGGGACATATCATGTAACAATTTATGATGCAAATTTATGTACAAAAGTAGATTCAATAATCATTAGCCAACCCTCACCAATCCTCAACACAATTACTCAAACTCAGGCGATATTATGTTATGGACAATGTACGGCTCAAGTTAACTCTTCTGTTTCAGGAGGTGTTGCTCCGTATTCATATTCTTGGTCAAGCGGAACACCGGCAATGAATAACGACAATAATGTTTGTGCAGGATGGTTATTTGTAACGGTAACCGATGCTAATGGTTGTTTGAAAGTTGATTCCATTAATATATCGCAACCGGATAGTATTCAGATAACATTTAATAATGTTACGAATGTTAATTGTCATGGTGATTGCAGTGGCCAGGCAACCACTCAGGTAAGCGGAGGAACTCCCGGGTATTCTTATCAATGGGATGCAAGTGCTGGCAATCAAACGACCCAAACAGCAACATTGCTTTGTGCCGGTTTCCATTTTGTAACGGTAACCGATGCTAATAGTTGTACAAATTCAAATTTTGTTCAAATATCCGATACTTCAAATTTGAGTATAAATATTCTTTCTCAACAAAGTCCATTATGTTTTGGTGGCAACGATGGTCAGATAAATGTAACAGGTACCGGCGGATATCCTCCTTATAATTATATTTGGGAAGATAACTCTACCGGTCCGGTTCATTCAAATTTGACCGCCGGAAATTATTTTGTAACGGTTACCGATGACAGCTTGTGTTCGGCTTCACTTTTAATCCCATTAGTTGAGCCACCTCAATTATTAGACTCAATAACGATTGATAATTTTATTACATGCTATGGCTCTTGTGATGCAGTTGTAACGGTTCATCCCTATGGTGGAACACCCAATTACACCGTTCAATGGAATGTTGGCTCAAATGCAAATACCATTTTTGGTTTATGTCAAGGAACATTTAATGTTACCATTACCGATGCCAATGGTTGCATAAGAATGGATTCTGTTACTATTAATCAACCGGATGAAATTGTTAACACGATAAACATTAATCAGTCTATAACTTGTTATAACAGTTGCAATGGCGAAGTTCAGGTTTCAAGTATTGGAGGAACCGGAGCCATTACATATGCGTGGTCTAATGGTGAGTCGGGGAATATTGCTCACAATTTGTGTGCAGGTTGGATTTGGGTAACAGCAACCGACGTAAATGGTTGTATAAAGATTGATTCTATTGAGTTAACCCAACCCGATAGCATTCAATTGATGATTACTTCAACGAATGTTGCATGTAGCAATCATTGCACAGGGACAGCCTTTGTTTTAGTAATGGGTGGATTGCCTCCGTATTCATACCAATGGGATGCCAATGCCGGCAATGCCACAACCCCTATTGTTAATAATCTTTGTGCCGGTTCATACATGGTTACTGTTTCCGATGCGTTGGGATGTACATCCATGAGCAATGCTATTATTTTAGATACTTCTAATTTGAGTAATGATACTTTATTATTGCAAAATCCTCTTTGCAACGGACTATGTAATGGTGCAATAACTGTAAGTGGGACAGGTGGTT
>DAOOWN010000044.1:0-23882 GCA_035371305.1 Bacteroidales bacterium | reverse complement strand
TATGTATTGGAAAACCATAAGTCGCGGGTTTTCGTGGTACGAATCGCCCATCGAAGCTCATTCGTTGTTGATAGAAGCATTTAACGAAATATCAAAAGACGTGAATGTTGTAAATGAATTGAAACTATGGTTGTTGCTTCAAAAGCAAACGCAAAACTGGAAAACAACAACAGCAACCGCCGATGCCATTCATGCACTTCTTTTTACAGGAAAAACAGAAATGACCACTACTTTTGATTCCGAAATTTCTTGGGCAAATGAACCGTTAAAACTAGAAAATGCTAATGTAGAAAAAGCAACCGGTCATATTAAAGAACGAATTACGAATGAAAAGGTAACAGAAAAATATGCTGTAGTGGATGTAAACAATAAGGGCAACGATATTTCGTGGGGCGCCATTCATTGGCAATATTATGAAAATTTAGACAAAATATCGGGTTACGAAAGCAAATATATGTCATTAAAACGGGAATATTACCTCGAAAGAATCACACCATCAGGAAAAAAATTAGACCCAATTAATGATGGCAATATATTAAAAACAGGAGATGTAGTAATCGTTCGTTTAGTATTAGAATGTGACCGGAATTTAGAATACGTTCACCTAAAAGATATGCGTCCTGCTTCGTTTGAGCCGATGCAAACGTTATCGGGTTATTTTTATAAAGACGGTCTGGGATACTATGGCGAAACCAAAGATGCATCGTATAATTTCTTCTTCGACTATATGCCACGTGGTAAATATGTGTTGGAATACAGCCTGAGAGTATCTCAGAAAGGCACGTTTTCAACCGGAATTTCTACACTACAATGTATGTATGCTCCTGAATTTAATGCACATGCTCAAGGTATGATGATAAAAGTTAAATAATTGTTTTAACACAATGCTAACGTCTATAGATATGTTGTTAAAATAAAAAACTAAAAATTTTATAACTAAATCGAGTTAGAAAAGAACAATTTATTGAATTGTAATTTATCTTTGTGGTTGACTAATTTTAAAAACCAACATCGATGAATCGTATTTTATTGTTTTTATTCGCAACAGCGTTTGTTTTTAGCTTAAGTGCTTATAAAACGAATGCCCAGAGCAATGTGATTTATTGTTCTGAATTTCATGAAACCAGACCATTGTCTGAAATTGTAAAAGAACATCCGGTAGATTATTCAAAGCTACCAAGAGAATCGGAAGACCGAGAGCATCGGAAAGCTCAAAAATTTGTCTTTTCGCCGGCAGATGGTCCTCAGTATGGTAACGATCCGGCAACGATGCAAACTCAAATGGGAACGATTCAAAACCCCAAAGCAGCTTTAACCAGTTGGGCAGGGCAGTCCGTTTCGGGTATGTATCCATTAGATCCTTCCGGAGCCGTTGGTTTAACTCAGTATGTTCAGATGATAAATGCGACAACTTTTAAGGTTTACAACAAATCAACCGGAGCTGCATTGCTTACAGCAACCTTGGGTAATTTATGGTCCCCGGCAACCGCTAACAATGGCGACCCAATCGTTTTATATGATAAGGCTGCAGATCGTTGGTTTTTAGCTCAATTTGGTTCTTCGACCGATAAAAAGATTTATATAGCCATTTCAAAAACCGGTGATGCAACGGGAGCATATTATACTTATACCTTTACCTCTGCACAATTTCCTGATTATCTTAAATTTTCAGTTTGGACAGACGGTTATTATATGACCTCTAACCAAAGCACGCAAAAAGTTTATTGTTTTGAACGCGACAAAATGTTGACCGGTAATTCCGGAGCCAGAGCTGTATATCAAACCTTTTCACCTCCAAACGCCGGTTACTTCTTTGTTCCACTACCCGGAGATGCCAGTGATGGTACGTTGCCACCGGCAGGAACTCCTTGCCCCATTTTTTCTTATTCTGATAACGGTTGGGGAACGGGTTATGTAGATGCCATTAACATTTATAAAGCTTCCGTAAATTGGGGCACCACAGCGTCCATGACCATTACTTCTGCTGGAAGTGTTCCAACTGCAGCATTCGATGCTTCGTATGATCCTAATTGGAATGATATTTCACAACCCGGAACAAGTCAGAAGCTTGATGGCATTGGTGGAGTATTAACGTATCGTGCACAATGGAAGACATGGAATGGCTACAATAGTGTAGTGTTGAATTGGGGAGTAAAGATAAGTTCTACTCAACGCAGTATTAAGTGGTGCGAGTTAAGGCAAGATCAATCAACCGGAACGTGGAGCATGTATCAAGAAGGTATCTATACACCCGATGGTGATAACCGTTGGTTGGGTAGTATTGCAATGGATAATAATGGTGGTATAGGTCTGTGTTATTCTAAATCGAATTCATCATCTACTTATATGAGCATTGCTTATGCAGGAAGACGTTCGTGCGATCCTCTCGGAACGTTACCAATTGCAGAAACCGTAGTTGTTGCCGGTTCAGGTGCTCAAACAGGAACAAACAGAGATGGCGATTATTCTCAAACTGTTCTCGATCCTGATGGCGTTACATTTTGGCATACCGGAATGTATATGGGAAGCGGTGGAGCACAAAAAACACAAATCTTTTCATTCCAGATACCGGCATGTTCGGTAAATGCAGAAGTTGCCATAGCTGTAACATCTGGTTCGAACCCTTCTTGTGCCGGTGCACCTGTAACATTTACCGCAACTCCTACCAATGGAGGTACAGCACCTACTTATCAATGGCAAGTAAATGGAGTAAATGTAGGTACAAACAGCCCAACATTTACCACTTCATCGTTAACAAATGGCCAGGTTGTTACTTGTATTATGACCTCCAACCTATCAGGGGTAACCAATAATCCTGCTACATCCAATGCCATTACCATGACAGTAAATGCAATACCTGCAACACCTACTGCATCAAGCAATACTCCTGTTTGTGCAGGTGCAAGCATTAATTTATCCACTTCGACTGTTAGCGGTGCAACCTATACATGGACAGGTCCGAACGGATTTACTTCTACTCAGCAAAACCCTGTTATTACAAATGCTACCACAGCAATGGCTGGAACCTATTCTTTAGCTATAACGGTGAATGGCTGTACCAGCAATGCTACAACAACCAATGTTACTGTTAATACAGGACCGGCAACTCCTACCGCTTCAAGTAACAGTCCAATATGTGTTAATTCAACCATCAATTTATCAACACCAACAGTTACAGGAGCAACATATAGCTGGTCGGGACCAAATGGATTTACATCAAACCAACAAAATCCAATCATACCGAATGCTACAGCAGCTAATGCCGGAACATATTCCGTTTCAATTACCTTAGGTGGATGTCCGAGCTTAGGTGGAACGACTACCGTTGCAGTTAATTCTGCTCCTGTAGCTAATTTTACGGCTACTCCCACTTCTACCAATTGCTCCGGTTTGGTTCAGTTTACTGATGCAACAACCGGAAATCCAAGCTCATGGTTGTGGAACTTTGGTGATGGAAATACTTCGACATCTCAAAATCCATCAAATACGTATCTTGCTAGCGGGACATATTCTGTAACGTTAACAGCTTCTAACAATTGCGGAAATAATCAAACCGTTAAAACAAATTATATTACAGTTAATGTTCCCGATGCTCCTGTTGTTACAGGCGATACGCGTTGCGGTACCGGTACATTAAACTTGTCGGCTACAGGAAATGGAACACTAAATTGGTATGATGCTCAAACCGGAGGAAACTTGGTATATACGGGAACAAACTTTACGACTCCTTCGCTTTCAGCAACTACTACATATTATGTAGAAAGCATGTTAACCCAAATCGGAGCCTCACAATATGTAGGACCAACCAATACTACCGGAGCAGGAACTGTTAATACATTACAATCGTGGCTAATTTTTGATTGTTTTGCTCCGATGCGATTGGTTTCTGTAAGTGTTTATGCTGGCACTGACGGTTTGCGATTAATAGAATTAAAAGATGCAAGCGGAACAACCCTGCAATCAGCAAATATTGATATTCCTGCAGGTTCAAGCAGAATAACGTTGAATTTTGATATACCGGTTGGTACCGATTATCAATTAGTAGCACCTGCTAATTGTAATCTTTACAGATTAAATTCGGGAGTTACATATCCATACACCATCAATGGTTTAGTTAGTATTAAAAATTCAAATGCAGGCACTACTTATTACTATTATTTCTACGACTGGGAAGTTAAGGCCATTACTTCCTGTAGCAGTGCAAGAATTCCTGTTACAGCAACCGTAAATCAAGCTGTGGCTGCAGAAGTTAATATTTCTGCTTCTGCAACGTCCATTTGTGCAGGCTCAAGCGTAACGTTTACTGCAACTCCGACAAATGGAGGTACCAACCCTGTTTATCAGTGGAAAGTAAACGGAAACAATGTTGGAACTAATAGCCCAACATTTACAACGACAAATTTAGCAAACAATGATGTGGTTACTTGCCAGATGACCTCCAATGCTACTTGTATAAGTGGAAGTGCTACGGTTACCTCAGGTCCCATTACCATGACCGTTAGCAATGCTCTTACTCCAGATGTTGCTATTACCGCTTCTTCAAATAATATTTGTTCCGGAACAAGCGTTACTTTTACGGCAAGTCCAACCAACGGAGGAACACCATCGTATCAATGGAAACTGAATAATACCAATGTAGGAACCAATAGTCCTACATATACCAATTCAACTCTTAACAACGGCGATGTGGTTTTGTGTGTAATGACTTCTACTCTGTCGTGCTTAACTCAACCTACTGCAAGTTCTAATGCAATAACGATGAGTGTTAATTCTCCGGTTACTCCGGCTATTAATATTGTTGCTTCCAACACAACCATTTGTCCAAATGAAAATGTAACGTTCACAGCAAATCCTGCAAACGAAGGATCTAACCCAACATATCAATGGAAAATAAATGGAGTAAATGCAGGAACAAATAGCCCCACTTTTACCACGAATAGCTTGAATAATAATGATGTAGTTACTTGTGAGCTGACATCTTCTGAAAATTGTTTGACTATGAACAATGTTCTTTCAAATTCCATTACCATTACCATAGATAACACTGTTCCTACCTCATCGTTTACCTATGCTCAAAACGAATTGTATTTTAGCTTTACCAATACTTCGACCGGAGCTACCAGCTATTTGTGGAATTTTGGAGACGGTACTACTTCAACCTTAGAAAATCCGACACATACCTACTCAACTTCGGGTATTTATGTTGTTACGTTAACCGCATATAGTGCTTGCGATTCAAATCAGGTTTTACAGTCGGTTAATGCGATTGAAAGTGATATTGCATCGAATTCTAAAAACTTTACTGTAGCTATTTATCCGAATCCAACACAGGACTTGACTACCGTAGAACTTAAGGGTTACGAATGCAAAGATGTAGAAATTACGGTTTACGATGCTGTAGGTAAAAAAGTATATAACTATAAATTGCAAAATGCGTTTGGCAATTCAAAGGTGAATATTGACATGACCAATTACGAAAAAGGTATTTATAACTTTACCGTACGCTTTAACAAAGAAAGCCAACGTTTCAAAGTGGTTAAAAAGTAAGAATAAAGAGACTAAAAAAGTGGAGGCTGTCTTATAAAAAGGCAGCCTCACTTATTATTTTTCCATTAAGAATTACTGTTTCAGCTTGTCCAAATATTTTAAATCCTTCGTAGATATTACTATCGCAATTTTGATGATGCGTTTTGGCCGAAATTATGTTTTCCGTATCCGGATTCCAAATTACAATATCAGCATCTGAGCCCACTTCAAGTACTCCTTTTTGTGGAGACATGCCGAATATTTTTGCCGGATTTGTACAGCATAGCTCAATCCATTGTTTAATGGTCATCTTACCGCCCAATACACCATACGTATAGAGCAATGCCATTCGGTGTTCAACTCCACCGGCACCGTTTGGGATTTTAGTAAAATCGGTTAGCCCAACATCTTTTTGACCGTATGTGTTGAATGGACAATGGTCGGTTGCAATTACAGAAACGACTCCCTCTGCAATTGCTTTCCAAAGCTCTTGTTGGTCGGTTGTGTTTCGGATAGGGGGACTAATAACATATTTTAACGCTTCATCAATGGCTTTTTGATATACCTGTTCGTTTAAAAGTAAATATTGAGGACAGGTTTCAGCATAAATGGGAATTCCTCTTTTTTGAGCCGCTTTTATTTTTTTTATAGAATCAGCTGCTGATGTATGAACAATATAAGTTGTGCAACCTGTTTTTTCGCTAAGGGTGATGACCTTTTCAACAGCTTTAGCCTCTACATCGGCAGGTCTCGATAAGGCATGATAATAAGGACTTGTTTGACCATTTTGAATAAATTTATGTTGATTTTCAAGAATGATGTCACCCTCTTCTGCATGAACGGTAACCAAAGCATTAAGTTTATAAGCTGTTTGCATTACCTTTTCGAGTTCATCATATTCGATGCCGATACTGCCTTTGTATGCCAGGTAGGTTTTAAAAGAACGAATGCCGTATTGCTCAACACATTGTTTCATTTCTTCAGCTGTTTGCTCATCCCACGAAGTAATACTCATATGAAAACGATAATTGCACAAAGCATTATTTGCTTCTTTAATCCGTTCTTTTAATGCTTCGATGAGCGATTGGTGTTTGTTGGGTGTAACAAAATCAATCATGCTGGTGGTTCCGCCCCGGAGAGCTGCCAGGGAGCCTGTATAAAAATCGTCGCTGGAGTATCCGGCAGGCGTGTATAAATGCATGTGGACATGGGCATCAATACCACCCGGAATGACGAGTTTATTACGAGCATCAAGAATAATTACATTTTGCTGAACGCCGGAAATGCGTGTGTCAATGTTGGTAATTTTTCCATTACTGATATATATGTCGCCAATAAAGTCTTTATTTGGAGTTATGATTCGGCCCTGCTTTATAAGAATATTCATAAATAAAATATTGAATAGACAAAGATAAGACAGTTTTTTTTAAAGAAATCGTAAAAAGACGTATTATTTTATTTTTCGGTAACCTTTTATGTATTGCTAATTACAACTGTCTGATTAAAATTTAAACGTACTTTTTTTAATATTTTTTTCACCACAGAGAACACAGAGAAATTTTAAAAAAAAACTTTGGTTAATCGTTTTTTTCTACAATGTATAATGCAAATGGAACAAACTGGTCCGTATTCAAATATTTATCAAAAAAAACGAATGTAAATGGATGTCCTAAAAATAATGGCATGGAAGTGCCTCGATGAAGTCAAAGTAAAGTATTAATTGGAATTATGCAGCATTTCCACGGCATCTTTAATGCTAATTCGCTCGTTATTGTTAAATGCAACCACAAAAGCATCGTTAAATCCTTTTTCTTTTATTTGCTCTAAATACGTCAACGCTTTATCAATATTAGAGAAATGGCCGGTTGTGTATTTATATAAATTATCTTGTTGATAATATTGAACAGTTAATTTTTTGAAGCGGACATCGTTCGTAGAGTACTTATTAACAGAGCTGAGTAGTTGTATTCTAAATTCAACTTTCTTCGATGTTATATCTGCTAATTCCGGGACATATTTAGCTTTGCTCGTCAACAGCGGATTATCAGCGTATATATGCGACACAATGAGTGGATAATGCGTTTTTGCATAATTTCGCGAACACGAATTAAAATGCCACCACTCTGTTTCAATCGGCGAAAAACCGGCAGTTGTCATGGCTTTTCGTAAAATTTTTCTGTTTTGATATTGTTGCTGATGGAGTTTTCCACTTTTCAGCAAATAGTCTTCGTTTACTGTATAAGCCGTATCGGAAAATGAATCGAACGAAGTCCCCATGTCTAAATAACCCTTAGAAAGTTGGTATAGAGTAACATCAACCGCTGCACCATAATTATGTAAGGAGCCAATCTGAGGACTCGAAACAAATTTTTCTTTATTCCCATTAGGAAGCAAAATGTCTGTCCACATTAATTGTTGAATAGATAAGGGTCGTGCTGCATCTAAAACCACTAAACGCAAATCCGATTGGTATTCTCTAATCCATTGAGACGCTTTTACCAGTTTTAAAGCCACATCTTTTTGCACATACGCATGCTTTATTTCACCGTACATATTTTTACCAAGAAAATTTTGTGTTCCGGCATAACGCAAATCGATCATAATAGTACTATCGAGTGTGTTAACATCAACCAAACCGTAATCTTTAAAAATTTTCTCTAATTCTGAGTCGCTGATAGTTCTTTTTGCTGATACGAAAAAGCAATGTTTCAAGGCACTTTGTGCTATTTTAGCGTTTATGCTATCTTGGGGTGAGGTTTGACGTATGATACATGGCATCCACAAAAATGAAAAAACATATAAAAATGCCGGGAATATTTGATATAAATAATATATCTTTGAAAGCCACATTTTAATGTTTTATTAAATCACAAAGATATGAAGAAATTTGTTTTTGGAATTTTTACTTTCTTTTTAAGCTTTGCGGCAATTTCGCAAAACAAGTTGTTTACCATTGACGAAGCGGTTATTGGTGCATATAGAGCCATGTATGCTAACGATCTTACATCTATTCAATGGAGAACCAACGATATATTTACCTACATTAAGGGACCGAATTTATATCAACAATCCATAAAAAATGAAAAAGAAACCATTGCCATTAATGGAAATTCGTTGTTTGAAATAACACGCGATAGTGCTTTTAATAGCTTTATGATGTTTCCTGAATATACTTGGGAAAATAAAGATGTTTGCTGGATAATAAATGGAAACAAAGCAGCCGAAATCGATCTTAAAGCAAAAAAAGTATTAACCTTGCTTTCTTTGCCCGACACGGCCGAAAACATTGATATAAATTACGACAGCAAATGTGCAGCCTATACGATTGCAAACAACTTATGGGTTTGCTATTCCAATGGTAATAAAGTAGCCATTAGTAACGAATCTAACACAGGCATTGTTTATGGAAAAACCGTTCATCGCAATGAGTTTGGCATTGAAAAGGGAACATTTTGGAGTTCTACCGGCAAATTATTGGCTTTTTACCGCATGGACGAATCAATGGTTACCGAATACCCCCTTGTAGATATCAGCACTCGCATTGCTCAAGAAAAGCCTATTCGCTATCCTATGGCCGGTATGAAAAGCCACGAAGTTACGGTGGGTGTTTTTAATACCGAAACGCAAAAGATAGTTTACCTCAAAACCGGCGAACCAAAAGAGCAATATTTAACCAATATAGCATGGACTCCGGACGACAAGTACATTTGTATAGCCGTTCTTAATCGCGAACAAAATCACATGAAGTTGAATATGTACGATGCCTCTACCGGTGAATTGGTAAAAACATTATTCGAAGAGCTCAATAGTCGCTATGTAGAACCCTTGCATCCGGCTATCTTTATCTCTAACGACCGCTTTTTATGGCAAAGCCAACGCGATGGATATAATCATTTCTATCTTTACAAAACAGACGGAACACTGATAAAACAAGTAACAAAAGGAGCATGGGCAGTAACGGATTACTTAGGCTATCAAGCGAATACAAATTGTATATATTTTATTTCCACGAACCCTACGGCCCTCGAAAGACAAGTATATAAGGTTAACATTGAAACAGGTGAAATGGTACGATTAACAGCCGAAGAAGGGACGCACGAAGTGGTTTTTAATCCCGATTTTACTGCTTTTACCGATAAATATAGTAATATTAAAACCCCAAGAACCATTCAGGTCAACCAGAATGGGAAAAATATCAGAATAATACAAAAAGGAACCAATACGTTGAGTGATTATGCCATGCCAACCATGGAGCTTGTTACAATTAAAGCTGCTGATGGCAAAACAGATTTGTATGGCAGAGTCGTAAAGCCGTTAAACTTCGACCCCAACAAAAAATACCCGCTTATCTTGTATGTGTATGGCGGTCCTCATGCACAATTAGTACAAAACGAGTGGCTTAGCGGTGCTCCTCTTTGGGATTATTATATGGCTCAACAAGGATATATTGTTGCCACTGTTGATAATCGCGGTTCTGCCAATCGCGGTTTTGAATTCGAAAGTTGCATACATCGTCAGGTGGGAGTAAACGAAGCTCAAGACCAAATGGAATTTGTAAATTACCTCATAAAGCAAGGTTATGTGGACGAAAAACGTATAGGTGTTCATGGATGGAGTTACGGTGGTTTTATGACCATAACCCTTATGACAACTTACCCCGATGTGTTTAAAGTGGGCGTTGCCGGCGGTCCCGTTATCGACTGGAAATACTACGAAATAATGTATGGCGAACGTTATATGGATATGCCTCAAGAAAATGCCGAAGGTTACGAAAAAACAAGTTTACTCAACAAAGCTAAAAATCTGAAAGGGAAATTACTCATTATTCACGGATACATCGATGATACAGTTGTTTTGCAACATAGCTTAAGCTTTATCGAACAATGTATTAAAAAAGGAATTTTGGTCGATTATTTTATTTATCCTAAGCATCAACATAATGTTAGAGGCAAAGACCGCATACACCTTATGAAAAAGGTTACACAATATTTTAATGACTATTTGAAATAATATCCTCATATTTCCTTTTCTTTAGATTCCGTTTGGTACACTTGCATTTTATCTTCCAAAAAAAAAGGTTAACTTTGCTTTTAAAATATAGTATATGTTCAATCTTTATGAAGAAATAGCCTTAGCACAACGAGAAAACAAAAAAGCGGTATTATTAATTGTAATTAGCACAATGGGTTCAAGTCCTCAAAAGCCCGGGGCTAAAATGTTGGTTTTTGAAGACGGAAGTACCAAAGGTACTATTGGAGGAGGAGTAGTAGAAAAAGAAATGATTGAAAAAGCAAAGCAGTTTATTCATACCGGTGGATGTCAAAAATTTACTTTTAATCTCGAAGGAGATTTAGCAATGGCTTGCGGTGGCGACATGGAAATATATATGGAGACCCTATTGCCTGTACCACGTTTGTATATTTTTGGGGCGGGTCATGTTGGCAAAGCCTTGGCCATGTTTGCAAAAAATACCGGATTTTCAATTCATTTAATTGACCCTCGCGAAAACATTTTTAACGAACGAGATACCGAACAATACACGTGCTATAATACGGACTATTTTAAAGTTATTGAAAATATACCCTTCGATCAAAACTCATATATCGTAATTGTAACTCCAAAACACCAGTATGACGAAGAACTTCTTGGTATATTAGCAAAGAAAACATATCGGTATATCGGAATGATTGGTAGTACAAGAAAAGTTGCCATAATGAAACAACGATTTATGGAAGAAAACATCTTGACGCCCGACGAAATAGAGAAGGTTGATATGCCGATCGGAATTAAAATAGCAGCACAAAGTCCCGAAGAAATTGCCATAAGCATTGTTGCTAAACTCATTGATGTTAAAAATAAAGCCATTTAACTTATTACTATGCAAAACAAAATTGCTTTTATACTGGATAACCAAATAAAAGAGATTGATTTCAACAGTCCTGATACGTTATCGCCTACCATTACTGTTTTGAATTATTTAAGAAAACAGCCTCACCATAAGGGAGTAAAAGAAGGCTGTGCCGAAGGCGATTGCGGAGCATGTACGGTTGTGGTGGCAGAACTTGACCATGAAAATACTATTCGTTACAAAACGATAAATTCATGTCTGGTCTTTTTACCGCAAATACATGGAAAATGGTTGATTACGGTAGAAGATTTAGGTACTTCTGAAAAACTTCATCCCGTACAAGAAGCCTTGGTAGAAACCGATGGTAGTCAATGCGGATATTGTACACCGGGCATTGTAATGTCGTCGTTTGGAATTTACAAAAATCACTCTACGGTAAACAGAGCGATCATCGAAGATGCGTTGGCAGGAAATTTATGTCGTTGTACCGGTTATCAGCCAATTATCGAAGCTATCGAAAAATCATGTATAAAACAGGGGTTTGATCAGTTTAGCGAGATGGAGACGGAGATGAAATCAAAACTTCAGCAAATAAATACCATTGAAACGATTGAAGTCAAAACAGATAAGCAAATTTATTTAAAAGCGTTCAGTTTATCTGAAGCCTTGAAACTACGAAAAGAAAATCCGGATGCCATCATAATCACAGGTTCTACTGATATTGCACTTCGACAAACCAAGAAAAAAGAGCTGTTTACAAAGATTTTGGATTTGTCGCAGGTTAAAGAACTTAACTGTTTTAAAGAAACCGAAAACGAATTTGTTGTAGGAGCCGCAACCACATTGGAGCAACTGAAAATAAATATCTGCCATAAACTCGATGCTTTGCACGATATGCTTTCTGTTTTTGGTTCATTACAAATTCGCAATTCAGCAAGCATTGGCGGCAATATTGGCTCTGCTTCTCCCATTGGAGATACAATTCCTGTTTTATTTGCATATCGGGCCCGACTTAAATTGGTTTCCGATGAATCGGAACGAATCCTTCCCATCGAAGAATTTATTACCGGCTACCGACAAACAGTTCTTAAAAATGATGAGCTTATTGCGGAAGTGATTATTCCTAAGCCAATTTCTGCTACAAGAATCAAGTCGTACAAAATTTCTAAACGCCACGACCTCGATATTTCCATCGTTAGCGGAGGTTTTCGAGTAGAGTTAGAAGACAACAAGGTTAAAGATATCTTGCTTGCTTTTGGTGGTATGGCTGCTTATACCATGAGAGCAAAGCAAACCGAATCTTATTTATTAGGCAAAGAATGGAATGAAGAGAATGTAACCGAAGCACAAAAATTGTTATACAACGAGTTTAAACCCATATCAGATGCTCGTTCGGGCGAAGAATACAGGAAATTAGCAGCAAAAAATCTTTTATTGAAATTTTATTTAGAAACCGCTAATAAAGACTAAATATGTCCATCGAAATACATCACGACAGTGCAATGAAACATGTTACCGGTCAATCGGTTTATATTAACGATATAGATCAAAGTCGTTTACTCATCGGAAAAGTAATTTACAGCAGTCAAGCTCATGCTCAACTTACAAAAATCGATTATTCAGAAGTTCTTAACATCAAAGGCGTTCATTGTGTTCTCACAGCGTCCGACATTCCCGGCGAAAACCAAATGGGACCGGTTATACACGATGAACCCTGTTTAGCAGATAAAGAAGTTACGTTTATAGGTCAAGCAATTGCTTTGATAGCTGCTGAAACGGAAGAGCAACTGATTGAAGCAGAAAAGAAAATAATTATCGAGTATCAACCGCTACCAGCTATTATTGACTTAGAAACAGCCATCGAAAAAAGTAATCTAATAGCCAAGCCACGAATTATAAAGCGAGGAAAGCCGGATGAAATCATTGCTACAGCACCTCATGTGTTAAGTGGAACGCTTAAAACAAACGGACAAGAACATTGGTATTTGGAAACACAGACAGCTTTAGCAATTCCACGAGAAGATAACGACATGCTGGTCTATGCATCCTCACAAAATCCGAGCGAAACGCAAGCTATTGTATCCGAAGTGTTGGGAGTTCCAAAGAACGATGTCGAAGTGGAAGTAAAACGAATGGGGGGAGCTTTTGGAGGCAAAGAAACTCAAGCCAATCATGTTGCTGCATGGGCTGCATTGCTTGCTCAAAAGACCAAACGTCCGGTAAAGATTCATCTTTTCCGCGATGACGATCAGCTCATGACCGGAAAGCGGCATCGATTTATTTCAAATTATACCATTGCATTTGATGACAATGGAAAAATATTGGCATACAAAGTTGAATTAAATGCCGATGCCGGCGCTGCTACCGATTTAACGATGGCAATTCTTGAGCGTGCAATGCTTCATGCCGACAATGCTTATTTTTTGCCGGACGTTGAGATTATCGGTAAGGCTTATAAAACCAACTTGCCTTCTAACACAGCTTTTAGAGGTTTCGGAGGACCTCAGGGAGTCGCTGTAATTGAAAATGCTCTCGACCGGATAGCCCGATATTTAAAAAAAGATGCTGTTGAGATACGAAAATTAAATTTCTACGATGAAGATTACCGAAATATAACTCCCTATCATCAAGAAATAAAACTTAACCGACTTCCTATACTTTATGAAAAATTGATACAAAAAGCCGATTACGAAAAACGGCGTGCAGAAATCCATCTTTTTAACATGCAACATGCCTATAAAAAAAGAGGATTGGCACTTACTCCTATTAAATTCGGCATTTCTTTTACTACTGCTTTTTTAAATCAAGCCGGAGCATTGGTTAATATTTATACCGACGGAACGGTGCTTGTTAACCATGGAGGCACCGAAATGGGACAAGGGCTAAATACAAAAATTCAGCAAATTGCTGCACTTGAACTTGGTGTTTCGTTTGAAAAAGTAAAAGTGAATGCAACCAATACGTCTAAAGTGCCGAATACTTCTGCCACTGCCGCATCTTCCGGTAGCGATTTAAACGGAATGGCAGTGAAAAATGCAATAGATAAAATTAAAAAACGATTATCACCCGTAGCAGTCGAATTAATTTGTCAATCACATAATATTCAAGATATTAAAGAAGTAAATATCGTTTTCGAAAACAATGTTGTTTACGATAAATATTACCCCGAACATTCTATTTCGTTTCAAAAGCTCATACAAGCTGCCTATTTAACACAAATAAGTTTAAGTGCCACCGGCTTTTATAAAACACCTGGCATATACTTCGATCGTGAAAATGGCACCGGAGAGCCTTTTTATTATTTCGCTTATGGAATGGCTGTTTCGGAAGTTGAAATAGATGTATTAACCGGAAAACATACACTTTTACGCAGCGATATTATTCACGATGTTGGTAATTCTATTCTTAAAGGGATTGACATTGGACAAGTACAAGGTGCATTTATTCAAGGAGTTGGCTGGGTTACCACCGAAGAATTGAAATGGGACAAAGAGGGGCATTTATTGACTCATTCGCCCGATACGTACAAAATTCCCACTGTAAGCGACATTCCAAAAGTATTTAATGTTGAATTATTGGAAAATGCTCCCAATGTCGGCACCATTCGTCAAAGCAAGGCGGTGGGAGAACCTCCTTTTATGTTAGCTTTTTTTGTTTGGCTTGCTATTAAAGATGCCATTTCTGCCGTAAAAAATCATCAAATTGAACCTGAAATTACTTTGCCCATGACGGCTGAACAAATATTGTTGTCCATAGATAAGCTAACCAAACAATGAAGCAAAAAACAATTCGTAAAGCTCGTTTTGAGCATCGAAAACAAAAAGTAATTCCTTTTCAACACTTTGTTATTCGAATGGGGCGATACACCTTGTTTGCATTATTTCTAATTTTTATTTCCTTAATGATAGGCATAATAGGTTATCATTTTTTGGGAGGTATTGGGTGGATAGATAGTTTTCATATGTCATCCATGATTTTAACCGGTATGGGACCTGTAACAGAAATGACGTCGAAAGCAGCCAAAATATTTTCTTCATTTTATGCTCTCTACAGTGGTGTTGCATTTTTAAGTATTACAGCTGTGTTTTTTGCTCCGGTCATTCATCGTATATTGCACATATTACAGGTAGAAGTAGAGGACGATGAACAAAATAAATAGTTTGTTTGCTAATTTTTGAGACGACCAAATTATTTTTTTATTTTTCAAAAAAATGATATAATTTTACTGTTTGTAATTAATACAACATTTTATGTTAAAAACGCGATTTTTAATTATCATTTTTGTTTTGCTGAATTTAAGCCTTTTTGCACAACAAATACCGACGTTAAGCCAGTTTATGGAAAACAACTATATGGTAAATCCTGCTGTTGCCGGAACAAAAGCATACAGTCCATTGGTTTTTAACTATAAAAGATGGTGGTCGGGCATGGACGATGCTCCGGCAATGCAAAGTATCAGTTCTCATTTCCAAGCCGGCGACAATGTGGGTTTAGGCGGTAAAATTTTTAACTATGCCACCGGTCCTTTATCGAAAATGGGTATGGAAGCTACCTATGCTTATCAATTAAAATTAGGAAACAATGGAGCTAAATTATCATTAGGTTTATCGGCACAACTATATCAAGTTTATTTGAATAAAAGCCTTCTTAAACTTGAAGAACAAGACGACAATGCTGTTATTTTCGGAAGTGAAAAACTTATTACACCCGATGCTGCTTTTGGTGTTTACTATTATAATGAGCATTATTATGCTGGTTTGGCTGCATACCAACTTTTTAACCGAAAAGTAGATATGATGACCGACAATATATTAGAAAATCGTCAAGTAAGACATTACTTTTTAACAGCCGGTTATACCTACGATATTAACAACAACTACTCATTGGAGCCCTCATTATTAGCTAAATTTATTGAATCAGGCATCAGTCAAGCAGAATTAAATCTTAAGGGAGTTTATAAACAATCATTTTGGCTCGGTTTAGGTTATAGAACCGGCGATGCTGTTGTTGTTAATGCCGGTATTCGTAAAGACCGCTTTGTTTTTGGTTATGCTTACGATTATTCGCTCAACGAAATTCGCAAACACAGCATTGGCTCGCACGAACTATTGTTTATCGTCAAATTCAACCGCTCTAAGCCCAAATTAGAACAATAATTTTGGTTATTTCTTTTCTAAAATGTTTTCTACAACTTTTATAATTCCGGCTGTATTGTAGCCACATTCTTCGTATTGTTCCGACTGTGTAGCGTGTTCAATAAATTTATCGGGAATTCCCAAACGGATAACATTATTTTTAAACCCTTTTTCTTGCATTATTTCAAGTATTCCACTTCCGAATCCTCCCATTATTGAGCCGTCTTCAACCGTTAAAATAGTTGAATAACGGTTACATGCTTCAGCAACCAACTCATTATCGATTGGCTTAGCAAAACGCATATTATAAACACCAATTTTTATCCCTTTTTCTTCTAATTTTTTTGCAGCTCTAAGCGCAAAATTAACGGTATGTCCCAGTGCCAAAATGGCTATTTGTTCACCTTCGAGCAAACGCTCACCTTTCCCAATTTCTACCTTTTCCATAGGTTTTTGCCAGTCGATGTGCACTCCTCTTCCTCTTGGATAGCGAATTACAATAGGATGATCAAATTCAGAAGCAGTAAACATCAAATTTCTAAGCTCAATTTCGTCTTTTGGAGCAGCAATAACAACATTCGGAATGCATCTGAAATATGAAATATCAAATGCTCCCTGATGAGTAGCTCCATCGGCACCCAGTAAGCCTCCTCTATCCAAGCAAAAAACTACCGGCAAATCTTGAAGTATTACATCATGTATAGCCTGGTCATAGGCACGTTGCATAAAACTTGAATAAATATTGCAATAAGGTTTCATGCCATTGATAGCTAAACCAGCCGAAAAAGTAACAGCGTGTTGTTCTGCAATGCCCACATCGTAAGTGCGTTCGGGAAAATGATTTTGAAAGATATGCATCGAACATCCGGTCAGCATGGCAGGAGTTACACCAACAATTTTATGATTTTTGCCGGCAAGTTCTGTTAAGGTGTATCCAAAAACATCTTGATAATTGGGCGGTGCATTTTTTTCGCCTTGCTCTACTACCAATTCCCCTGTTTCCTTATCAAATTTACCCGGTGCATGAAACGTTACTTGATCCATTTCGGCTTGTTTAAAGCCTTTCCCTTTTTGAGTTATAATGTGCAATAATTTGGGCCCCGGTATTTTTTTCAAATCTTCTAAAACTCTTGTCATATATAACAAATCGTGTCCATCAATGGGACCGAAATACCGAAATCCCAATGCTTCAAACAAGTTACTATGGCGAAGTACAAGGCTTTTTATGGCATTATCTATTTTCTGTACGGCTTTTTGAGCTATTTCGACTCGTCCTAAAATGCGCCATACATCGTTTTTTACTTTGTTGTAGGTATTCGATGTCGTAATATCGAGTAAATATTCGCTAAAAGCACCAACATTAGGGCTAATAGACATTCTGTTGTCGTTTAATACAACAATCATGTTGGCTTTACTTGCTCCGGCATTGTTAAGTGCTTCGAAAGCCATGCCGGCGGTCATGCTGCCATCGCCAATTACAGCAACAATGTTTCTGTTTGCAATTCCGTTTAATTTATCGGCAATCGCCATTCCCAGTGCGGCAGAAATTGAGGTGGACGAATGCCCAACTCCAAAAGCATCGTATTCGCTTTCTTTTGGTGTAGGGAAACCGCTCAAACCACCTTTTTTGCGTTGCGTATGAAAAATATCTCTTCTTCCCGTCAGTATTTTATGACCGTACGCCTGATGACCAACATCCCAAATAATTTTGTCGAACGGAGCGTTAAACACATAATGCAGCGCTACTGTCAGTTCAACGACTCCAAGACTAGCACCTAAATGCCCCGGATTGCACGAAACTACATCAATAATAAAACGACGAAGCTCCGTTGACAGCGACAACAATTCCTGAGGAGTTAGTTTTTTCATGTCCTCAGGGCTATTTATTTTTGACAATAATGGATATTCGCCTTCTTTCATTTTTTAACAAAAACGAACTTCAAAGGTATGTATTTTTTATGAACCTTGAAAAGACGAACCATTTACATAAATTTTAATTTTTTCTTCAACGTTACAAATATTGTTTTATGATGAGGGATTACGTATTTTTGTCGATGTTTAAAATTTGTTAACATACATTATCGACGAATGAAAATAAGCATTTTTGTTTTCGGGAAAACCGATTCTTCCTATATCAACGAAGGGATAAGCGATTTTATTAAACGCACTTCTTACTTTTGTCCTATAAAATTTGAGTATTTTACTGAACCCAAAAATCATGGAAAATTAGAGCCAACCGAGCAAATGTTAAATGAAGCAGAACTGTTTTTAAAAAAGATTTATCCGGACGATTTTGTTGTACTTCTTGATGAAAAAGGGAAAACGTTTACTTCTGCAGGCTTTGCTAAACAATTGGAACAATGGATGAACAGCGGAAAAAAAAGAATTGTGTTTATTATTGGAGGAGCATATGGAATCCACCCGACGTTAAAACAAAAATATGCATCGGTATCTTTATCAGACATGACATTTAATCATCAGTTAGTTCGGCTTGTATTTGCAGAACAGATATATCGTGCATTTACCATAATAAAAGGACTTCCTTATCATAATGACTAAGATGTATTGACAATTCGATATATTTACATGTATTGTTTTTTAAAAAAATAATTTGCGTATTTTTGCACTCAAATAACGAAGCTATGGCATACAACTTATTAAAAGGCAAAAAAGGTATCATATTCGGTGCACTAAACGAACAATCTATTGCTTGGAAAATTGCCGAAAAATGTATTGAAGAAGGTGCGGAAATTACCATGTCAAATACGGCGCTTGCTTATCGTATGGGTGATATTAAATCGTTTTGCGACAAATACAATGTCCCCTTTTTTCCGGCTGATGCTGTAAATACAAGCGAATTAGAAGAAGTGTTTAAAAACTCCATGACACATTTTGGCGGTAAAATAGATTTTTTTCTTCATAGTATAGGCATGTCCATGAATGTGCGCAAAAGCAATAAATACGATGATTTAGATTACGATTATTTTTTAAAAACGCTCGATATTTCGGCACTATCGTTTCATAAAATGCTTCAGATAGCACGAAAACTGGATGCCATTAACGACTGGGGTTCGGTGGTAGCTCTAACATATATTGCTGCTCAACGAACTTTTTATAGATACAACGATATGGCCGAAGCAAAAGCAACACTCGAATCGATAGCACGTAGTTTTGGTTACATTTACGGTCGCGATAAAAAAATTAGAATTAATACCATTTCACAATCTCCAACCTTAACTACTGCCGGAAAAGGCGTTAAGGGGATGAATAATTTGATGGATTTTTCAGATCGCATGTCGCCCTTAGGCAATGCTACAGCCGAAGAGTGCGCCGATTATTGCATTACTCTATTTAGCGATTTGACCAGAAAAGTAACCATGCAAAACTTATATCACGACGGAGGATTTTCGAGCATGGGCATGAGTTTAAGAGCTATGGAAATTATCAATAAAGGTTACGATTGCGACCATTGTGACGATTAATGTTTAAGATACCAAGAAATTCAAAAACGCCTTTTAAGAATTAATCTTTCCTTAAAACCAAAAACGTATTAATTAACAAGCTATCTTTGTGCTTTAAATATTTAAATTTTATATGAAAAAGATACTTCTTTTTTGGTTTGTATTTGCATTTTTCTATGCTTCTGCTGACGAGGGAATGTGGGTTTTGTCGTTGATTAACAAAAAATATGATGATATAAAAAAACAAGGCCTAAAACTTAGTGCCGAAGATATATATAACATTAATCATGCTTCGCTTAAAGATGCAATTGTCGGATTGAGCAATGCTGAAAGTCCATTGGGATTTTTTTGTTCGGCAAGCATTGTTTCTTCTAAAGGGCTTGTTTTTACCAATCATCATTGTGGATACGAGTCCATTCAGCAACATAGCACTATCGAACACAACTATCTAGCCGACGGCTTTTGGGCAAAAGACTACAAAGATGAATTGCCCAACGAAAATCTTTGTGCCTCCATTTTAGTTAAAATTGAAGACGTAACAACTGATGTGTTAGATGGCATTGACAGCAAAATGTCTATTTCTGAAAGGAATGCCAAGATCGAAGAAAAAATTAAAATCATCGAAAGCGAATATGCAAATGATCAGGAAAACAACTACCAAATTGTAGATATGTTTGCCGGAAATCAATATTTATTATTTGTTTACAAAACCTTTTACGATGTGCGTTTGGTTGGAGCTCCTCCGTCAAGTATAGGTAAATTTGGCGGCGATACCGATAATTGGATGTGGCCCCGACATACCGGCGATTTTTCGATTTTTAGAATTTATGCAACTGCCGATGGTAAGCCGGCTCCTTATTCTGCTTCTAATGTGCCCTATCAACCCAAAAAGAACCTTAAGGTTAGCATTAAAGGAATTGATAAGGGCGATTATGCTATGACCATAGGATTTCCGGGAACAACAGCTCGTTACATGACTTCTTCTGCCGTAAAAAACGAAATCGATATCGTTGCACCTTCCGTTATTAAAATCAGAGAAAGAAAACTTTCCATTATTTCAAACGGAATGAGTAAAGCTGAAAAAACTAAGATCCAATATGCCTCAAAATATAGCGAATGCTCCAATTATTATAAATATTACATCGGCGAACGCGAACAGCTTATTCGTAATAATGTGCTGAATAAGAAAAAAAACATCGAAGAAAAATTCAATCAATGGTTGCAAAACCACAGCGATAAAAAAGAAGAATATCAAAATGTACTTTCTATTATTGATAACTATTACAACGAATACAAAGAAGGCTTGTTGGCATATCAATATTTAAACGAAGCCATTTTTGGCGGAAGCGAGTTGGTCTATTTCCCGTTTAAAACATTTTCGCTTTTCCAAGATTTGCAATATAAACTACCTAACGATTCGTTACAATTCACCCTAAATGACCTAAAAAAACAAGCCGATATTTTTTACAAAGATTTTGACCCCAATATAGATAAAGAACTTTTTGTCGCCTTATTTTCAATGTATGCTAATGATGTAAATCCATTGTATCATTTAGGAGTTATGAATCTAGTGGAAAAAAAATATAAAGGTGACTATAAAAAATATGCCGATATCATATATTCAAAATCTATTTTTACTTCCAAAGAAAAATTCGATAAATTCCTTGCTAACCCTAACTACAAGACATTAACCAACGATCCCTTTTTTATCATTGCTCAAGATGCACTTTATACATATTGGATGATGAATATTAACGAAGACAGCCTTCATTTTGCAGAGCGTCTATGGATTAAGGCACAAATGGAAATGTATCCCGACAGCATTTTTTATCCCGATGCAAACTCTACCATTCGATTAAGTTATGGAAACGTAAGCGATTATGAACCCCGCGATGCGGTAAAATATGATTTTTATACCACCATTGATGGGATTATGGAAAAAGAAGATCCAAAAAACGATGAGTTTATTGTTCCGGCTCGCTTAAAAGAACTTTATCAAAAGAAAGACTATGGATGGTATGCCAATAAACAAGGCACGGTGCCGGTTTGCTTTCTTACGACCAACGATATTACCGGAGGGAACAGCGGGAGTTGTGTTTTAGATGCAGAAGGAAATCTGATAGGTTTGGCATTCGATGGCAATTGGGAAGCAATGAGCGGCGATATAAATTACGAACCCAAACTACAACGAACTATTTGTGTTGATAGCAGATATGTTTTATTTATTATCGATAAATTTGCCGGTGCCACTCGATTAATTAACGAAATAAACCCCATAAAAGAATGATGGATTATATTAATTATTTAAGTTTTAAAGAAATATTTTCGGTTTTCATGGTTCTTTTTGCGGTAATTGACATTACCGGTTCTATACCGATTATTATAAACCTAAAAGCAAAATACGGAAAAGTCGAAGCCGGAAAAGCTTCATTGGTCTCATACATCATAATGCTTGCTTTTTTCTTTTTCGGTGAATCGTTGTTAAATATTTTTGGTGTTGACATTTATTCTTTCGCTATAGCCGGTTCTTTTGTGGTTTTTGCTTTAGCATTAGAAATGGTATTAGGGGTCGATATTTTTAAAGGAACCACTCCCGATGGCGCCAGTATTGTTCCGCTTGCATTTCCGCTTATTGCAGGAGCAGGTGCTATTACAACATTACTTTCGCTTAAAGCAGAATTTCACAATATCAATATTTTTATCGGACTGAGTTTAAATATGATTCTTGTTTATTTAGTAATAAAATCGACCCGTTTTTTTGAGAAAGTGCTCGGTAAAAGCGGAATTATGATATTACGAAAAGTTTTTGGAGTAATATTACTCGCCATAGCCATTAAGCTTTTTCTTACCAATACCGGTATCCATATAACGAAGTCCTAACTTTATAAAAAATACACTTATTTTAGATAACGAACAGTTTCGGGCTTAGCGTTCGGGCATGTTTCGGAGCACAAAACTGTCTGCCAGCACCACACTTAAATAGAAGCACAAAGCTCCAAGTTTGCACGTCACCCCGCCTGACGCAAAACCCGTGTTAGCAGTAGCAATTCTCATTCGTCAATCAGTTGAAGGTCTTTAAGGATTAAGTAAACTATGTCTATTCGTGCATTTGCAAAGTCCTTGTTGTTAATGTCTGAAGATTGAATGCAGTTTGCGAAATAGTAAACTTTATTTTTTGTCTCCAGATAGCCGACATACCACCCAATATCTTTGTTGTCTTGTCTGCCCCAACCAGTTTTTGCTCTTACTACATAGTTCAACGTGTCTTTAGCAATCATTATGTTTTTTACAATGTCAACTGAACGCTTAGAAAATGGAAGTTGGTTGTCGTGAAGTCGCTTTAAAAAGTCAATCTGCGCTTTGGGTGAAATACGAAGTCCGCCAGTTAACCAAAATTTGTCAATGCCGCCCGAAGTGTCAGCGTTGCCATAGTTTGCCTTGTCAAGCCAGTATTTCATTTGTTGTCCGCCAACACGTCTTGCAAGCTCTTGATAATACCAAACTGTCGAGTTTTTAAAAGCGGTCTTTAAGTCGTGGTCAGCGTTCCAGTTTGGGTTTTGTCGTGTTATGCTGTCCCAAGGAATAACAAAGTTCTCGTCTTTAATTACTCCTGTCTCAAGTCCGATAAGCGAATTGCAAATTTTATAAGTCGAGGCAGGTGAAAAGGTTTGCTCGTATTGATTTTGGTTGTAAAAAATATATTTATCGTCTTGAGGGTCGTAAAGCACGAAAGAACCGTCAACATTAAATTGGTCGTAATATCTTTTGAAGTCGTCACGAATTTCAGTCGCCTGTTTTTGCTTACAAGCTGTCAGTCCGAGAATCGTTAAAATAAAAAGAATTATTTTTCTCATTGTCTTAATCAAGCGGGGTTTTATCTTTGTCATTTTAGTCAATACCCTTGTGCATAAC
>DAOOWN010000043.1:0-24009 GCA_035371305.1 Bacteroidales bacterium | reverse complement strand
AAAAAAAATGCCTGTTTCGAAACAAATAGGATTATTTTTCGGTTCGTTTAATCCTATTCATCATGGACACATGATGATAGCCAATTATTTTTTAAGTTTTACCGACCTAAATGAATTGTGGTTTGTTGTTTCACCACAAAATCCTTTAAAAGAAAAAAAGATTTTAGCAGACGAGTATCATCGTTTAGAAATGGTTAATCTGGCTATCGGTGATTTTGAAAAATTTAAAGCCGTAGATATTGAATTTACCATGCCTAAGCCTTCCTATACTATCGATACGCTTGTAAGATTGCAAGACAAATATCCCCATTACCGCTTTGCTATTATTATGGGGAGTGATAACCTTATAACTTTTACGAAGTGGAAAAATTACGAGAAAATTTTACAACATTATTTTATATATGTATATCCCCGAAAAAAATTTTTAGAAAACCCGTTTGCTGATGCTTCAAATATAAAGTTGGTTGAAACGCCTCTAATAGAATTATCGTCAACTTTTATACGCGAAGCTGTAAAAAATAAAAAGGATGTACGTTTTTTCCTTCCGGAAAAAGTTTACCGTTACATCCTTGATTGTAATCTATATAAATAGCGGCTATGCTTCGCTGCTATCGTCGCGATGAGTTTCTGTTCCGCTTGACAAACTAATGTTGTTTGTGCGAATAAATTGAACTACATCGTTTAAGCCTTCGGCAAATTTTTCGAAATCTTCTTTGTAAAGGAACAATTTGTGTTTTTCGTAATAAACCGAACCATCGGGTCTAAATCTTTTTTTACTTTCCGTAATGGTCAAATAATAATCTTCACTTTTTGTGGACTTTACATCAAAGAAATAGGTTCTTTTTCCTGCCCTAACAGATTTTGAATAGACTTCTTCTCTACTCTTCTGATTGTTTTCCTGATAGTTTTCGTTGTCTTCCATCATTTTCCCAAAATGTTAAAAATATAAGCAAATGTACATGATTTTTTTAATATTTCCAAATTTTTTTATTTTTGTTCATGAAAATTTTTATTCTTACACACTTTGTTATTCTATATTAAAATTATTTATTTGATATACAACAACTAAACCTCATTGAATACAACCCTTTTAAAATTAAGACTCAAAGATTTTTATCAACTATTGCTCTTTACATCCTATTTATTTAATATAGAATAAAGAATAATAAACATCTTAAACACTATAGATAAAGGAATTATAATAAAAATATTTCGTTCTTAATTTTTTCAATTAATCGTGGTATTGGGAATTTATCGAGTTCGGAAATTTTTATTTTTTCATAACCTGAATTATTCCATTTTTTTACTGTAAAGACAAAATATTTGGCGAAAATAATTCGATGACTTAACACGTGTTTAAAAACATTCGATTCGTTTAAAAAAGCAACATTCCCAGCAAACTGCGATTTAAAAAAATCATGTTCAATCAATTCATTCGAGTGAAAATTTTTATCTGCTTCAATCAAGGGGAACTGATACATATTTTTCCATATATTTTCATCGGTTCGTAAATGCATCAATACGTGCTTGTAATCTGTAATAATTAAATAGTTAAAAAAAATCTCTTTGGGTTTGTTTTTTTCGATAACCGTTGGGAATTGCTCAACTTTATTTGCTTTAAACGCTTTACACCATTTTTTTACGGGACATTCAATGCAATTGGGATTTTGAGGCAAACATATCATGGCACCTAATTCCATTAAGCCCTGATTTACGTCCGAAGGACTTAAATAATCCATTGAAGGCTTGACCATTTCAGCTAATTGTACTCTAAATTTTTTTGATTTTTTATCTCCACTGAGTAAAAACAAGCGACTTAATACTCTTACTACATTTCCATCAACAACAGGAGTTTTCTCGCCAAAAGAAATAGATGCAATGGCAGCTGCAGTATATTCACCCACGCCTTTTAATTTCAATAATTCCTCGTATCTTTGAGGGAACTTACCATCGCATTTGTTTACAATATACATTGCAGCCTGATGCATATTTAAAGCTCTGCGGTAATAACCCAATCCCTTCCATACGCTTAATATTTCTTGTTGAGGGGCATTTGCCAAACTTTCAATGGTTGGAAAAGTTTCGATAAAACGCATATAATAAGGTAAACCTTGATTAACCCGTGTCTGCTGTAAAATAATTTCCGACACCCAAATATAATATGGGTTTAATGTACTACGCCATGGTAAAACGCGCTTTGAAGCATTATACCAACTTACTAATGGTTCGAGTATTTCAATCATAGCAGCAAAATTGCATTTTTTTTTCAATAATTTTCATGAACTTATTTTTTGGTAATTAAAAATAAGCTATATTTGCAAGCTCAAAAATAAGACAATCACTTAATTAAAATTTAAAGATATGACTAAAGCAGACATTGTAAACGAAATTTCAAAGAAAACCGGAATTGAAAAGGTTTTAGTTCAAAAATCAGTTGAATCGTTCATGGAAATCATGAAAGATTCCATGATAAAAGGGAACAATATTTATTTACGCGGATTTGGAAGCTTCATTTTAAAAAAACGTGCTAAAAAAACTGCTCGTAATATTTCAAAAAACACTACCTTAATTATTCCCGAACATTTTATCCCTGCTTTTAAACCTGCAAAAACATTTGTAGTTGACGTTAAAAATAAAGTAAAAAAATAATCACTAAAAATTTGAATTATGCCCTGTGGAAAAAAACACAAAAGACACAAAATGGCGGTTCATAAACGCAAAAAACGTTTAAGAAAAAATCGTCATAAAAAGAAAATCCGTTAGGTTTTTTTATTAAATCAGTAAAACCTATAGTTCGCTATAGGTTTTTTTCTATTTATTAAAATACGATATTGTGATAAGAGAGCTATTTGTAGAAGTTGATACAAACGAAATAAAAATTGCTCTACTCGAAGATAAGACTCTAGTTGAATTAAATAAGGAGAAAAATAATCTCCAATTCAGCGTAGGGGATGTTTATTTGGGAAGAGTAAAAAAAATCATGCCAGGCCTGAATGCAGCTTTTGTTGACGTAGGTTACTCCAAAGATGCTTTTTTGCATTACCTCGATTTAGGTCCACATTTTTTATCTTTACAAAAATATTTACACCAATGCATTCAATCTCCCAATCCCAACACATCGTTAAACATTTTTGAACCAAGCCCGGAGATAAATAAAAATGGCAGGATAAATCAAATATTAAAATCCGGACAACTTATTGTGGTTCAAATAGCTAAAGAACCTATTTCAACAAAAGGTCCTCGTTTAACATCAGAAATTTCTATTGCGGGCAGAAATTTAGTATTGGTACCCTTTTCTAATAAAGTTTCTGTATCTCAAAAAATTAAATCGGCCGAAGAACGACACCGTTTAAAACATATTGTAGAAAGTATTTTACCCAGCAATTACGGAGTTATCATTCGTACCGTATCCGAAGGCAAACACGCACAAGAATTGGATGCTGAACTCAGAGAACTCATACAAAAATGGGAAAGTGCATTTAAAAAGCTTTATCAGGTAAAACCGCCCATGTTAATTTTGGGTGAACTCGAGCGCACCAATGCCATTATTCGTGACATGCTAAACGAATCGTTTGCCAGCATTTACGTCAACGATAAACAAATTGCAAACACCATGCGTTCGTTTGTTCAATCGATTGAACCTGAAAAAGAAAAAATAATAAAACTTCAGCAAGGAAATACTTCTCTTTTTGAACAATTTGGTATTAATAAACAAATAAAATCGCTTTTTGGCAAAACGGTAACCCTTAAATCTGGCATATACCTTATCATTGAACATACTGAAGCACTGCATGTTATTGATGTTAATAGCGGTCATAGGCAAATAAACGACAACGACCAAGAACAAAATGCTTTAGAGGTGAATATGATAGCTGCCGAAGAAATATCAAGACAGCTACGCTTGCGTGATATGGGAGGCATCATTGTTATCGACTTTATAGATATGTATAAAGTAGAAAACAAACGCACCCTATACGAGCATATGAAAAAGCTGATGGAAAAAGACAAAGCTAAACACAATATTTTACCGGTCAGCAAATTCGGATTGATGCAAATTACCCGCCAACGTGTACGGCCAGAATTAAATATTGTTACAGCAGAAACTTGCCCAACTTGCTCTGGAACAGGACAAATTGGAAGTACTTTATTAATTGGTAACCAAATAGAAAGCTACTTAGAATATTTATTTGAAAAAACTCCCTATCGTAATTTTCATATAAAAGCAAACCCTTATGTAGCAGCATTTTTAAAATACGGTTTTCCTTCATGGCGATTTAAATGGATAGTAAAATACAAAAGATATATTAAAATTACCCCCGAAGATCAATTGCCATTTTTAGAATATCACGTTTTTAACCGTCAAGGGGTTGAAATTGAAATATAATAACTTAAAAAAACACGAAAATGACTAAAAGAACTAAAATTGTTGATTTACTTACAAAATCTGAAATAAATAAAGATTACATTTTAGAAGGTTGGGTTCGTACCCATCGAGGTAATAAAAATGTTCATTTTATTGCCTTAAATGATGGTTCAATCATACATAATATTCAAATAGTTGTCGATACTCAATTATTCAGTGAAGATTTTCTTAAACCCATAACTACCGGTGCTTGTATTAAAGTCATCGGAACGTTAGTCCCCTCGCAAGGAACAGGACAAAAAGTAGAAATCATAGCCAAAGAAATAGAAATATACGGAACCTGCGATCCCGAAACCTATCCCCTTCAGAAAAAAGGGCATAGCTTAGAATTTTTGCGTAGCATTGCGCATCTACGTCCACGCACCAATACATTTGGAGCCATTTTTCGCATTCGTCATCACATGGCATTTGCCATCCACAATTATTTTAATTCAAAAGGCTTTTCGTATTTACATACTCCTATCATTACAGGTAGCGATTGCGAAGGAGCCGGTCAAATGTTTAGGGTTACAACACTCGATTTATATAATTTACCCAAAACCGAAGATGGGAAGATAGATTTTAACGAAGACTTTTTTGGCAAAGAAACCAGTCTAACCGTTTCAGGACAACTTGAAGGTGAATTAGGTGCCATGGCATTGTCAGAAATATACACTTTTGGACCTACATTTAGAGCCGAAAACTCAAACACACCAAGACATTTAGCAGAATTTTGGATGATAGAGCCAGAAATGGCATTTTATGATTTGAATGACAACATGGATTTAGCCGAAGATTTTATTAAATACCTTGTTCGTTATGCATTAGACCATTGTAAAGACGATTTGTTGTTCCTAAACGAAATGTACGATAAAGAACTCATCGAACGCCTGCAATTCGTTATCGAAAACCCCTTTGAACGCCTACCCTACACTAAAGCCATTGATATACTTTTGCAATCAGGCGAAAAATTTGAATTTCCGGTTTATTGGGGATGCGACTTACAGTCTGAACACGAACGCTACTTAGTTGAAAAGCATTTTAAACGTCCGGTGATATTAATTGACTATCCAAAAGAAATTAAGGCTTTCTATATGAAACAAAACGATGATGGCAAAACAGTTCGTGCCATGGACGTTTTATTTCCTAAAATTGGAGAAATAATTGGCGGCTCGCAACGCGAAGAAAATTATGATAAACTTCTTAACAGAATAAAAGAATTAAATCTCCCGGAAAAAGATGTGTGGTGGTATTTAGAAACCAGAAAATTTGGAACAGCCCCTCACAGCGGATTTGGATTAGGATTTGAACGATTAATGCTCTTTGTAACCGGAATGGCAAACATTAGAGATGTTATACCTTTCCCAAGAACACCAAAAAATGCTGATTTTTAAAAAATATTTTTAGTCTTTGAAACTTTTAGGTTAATATCACGTTTCTAAGGTTAAAAAGCAAGTTATGTTAGAGCAAAAATTACAGCAGAAATTACTACAACGACTTTCGCCCCAACAAATACAACTCATTAAAATGCTCGAAATTCCGATTATGGAGTTAGAGCAACGTATCAAAAAAGAACTAGAAGAGAACCCTGCATTAGAAGAAGGCGCAGAAGAAGAAGAAATCGTTAATCTTGCCGATGATGACGATAACGACTACGATAACGATGAAGAAGACAATCCATCTGATGACGATTTATTTGATAATCAGGAAAAGGAAGAAGTAAATTCGAGCAAAGACGACGATTTTTCATACGAAGACTATATTAGCGAAGAAGATCAGGATGAAACACCCTACTACTTATTGCAAGCCAACAATAATTCAAAAGAAAACGACGAACGCGAATTTATTTTCTCGAGCCAAGAATCTTTTATCGATAACCTCAACCATCAGTTAGGCTTCTTAGACCTTGACAAAAAACAACGAACCATTGCCGAATATATTATTGGAAATATAGACGAAAAAGGCTATTTGCAAAGAGATATTGAACAAATTTCGGATGATTTGGCTTTTAATCTTAATATTAATGCCGAGCCTAAAGAAATTGAAGCAATACTTAAAAAAATCCAAACACTTGATCCACCGGGTATCGGAGCAAGAAACATTACCGAATGCTTTCTAATTCAACTAAACCGTAAACCCCAGAGCAATGCTGTAAAAAATGCCATCAAAATTGTTGAAAAAGCCTTTGAAGAATTGATGAAAAAACATTTCGACAAAATTCAACGAAAGCTTAATATTGATAAGGAAGAACTAAAAGCCGCCATTAGTGAAATACAATCCTTAAGCATAAATCCGGGTAACACCTATTCAGACACATATGAAACTGCCATAAATCAGGTTATTCCTGACTTTCTTGTCGAAATCGAAGACGGTGAAATAAAAGTTTTTCTAAACTCTAAATACTCGCCCGAATTAAGAGTTAGCAAATCGTTTCAAGAAATGTTAAACTCGCTCGAAGCACAAGCAAAAATCAACAAAAAAGCAAAAAACGATAAAGAAGCCATTCAGTTTGCACGCCAAAAAGTGGATGCCGCACACTGGTTTATTGATGCCATAAAACAGCGTCAAAATACTCTTTTAACAACCATGCAAGCCATCGTTCACTTACAAAAAGATTTTTTTACCGAAGGTGATAAATCGTTACTCAAGCCAATGATTTTGAAGGATGTTGCCGACTTAACCGGTTTTGATATTAGTACCATTTCAAGAGTTGCAAGCAATAAGTATGTATCAACTCCCTACGGAGTTTTTTCGCTCAAATCGTTTTTTAGCGAGTCGATGACCACCGATAGCGACGAAGAAATATCTACTTATAAAATTAAAGAACGCATTCAGCATCTTATTGCTAATGAAGATAAATCGAACCCATTGACAGACGAAGAACTGGCAGAACTACTTAAAAAAGAAGGGTTGAATGTGGCTCGAAGAACGATTGCAAAATATCGCGAACAACTAAGTATTCCCGTTGCACGATTAAGAAAGGAACTGTAAATGCAAGAGGTACGTTTTAGCCGTTATGAAAATTTATTTTTCTCATTAGTATCTATACTTTTTCACCCAATCTTTATCCCCACATATTTATTAATAATTGTTTTTAATCTTTTTTCTGGAATTTTTATCTTTAACTCATCATATTTAATTGCCATTACTACTGCTTTTTTTATTTTAACAGCCATTATTCCCATCATTATTCTTAGCTTATTTTATTATTTTAAATTTATCCATTCTTTTTACCTAAAAACGAAAGAAGAACGACTGCTGGTCTCTTTTTCAATGACCGTTTTCTACTTTTTTACATATTTTTTCATGCTAAAAATAAACGTTCAGCCACTAATTTTTATGTCTATCATCATTTTACCCCTTTCAAGTTTCATCTTTTCTGTTCTTTTATTTTTCTATCCCAAAATAAGTATGCATTCCTATGCAATAGGCTCTATATTAGGAGTTTTATTATTTTATAGATACTTTTTTTTGCTCATTCCTGATATTTACATTTTAACTTTTTTAATCTTAGCCTCAGGACTTATCATAACATCTCGTATAGCTTTAAAAGCTCACCTTTTTCAAGATACTTTAATAGGTTACCTTCTTGGAATGTCATCGAGTTTTAGTTTAGTTTTGCTCATTGAATTAATTTGAATTTTTAAAAGCAAAAATTCTTTAATTTAATAAAGGTCAGCATTTTTTCTTGTCAAAAACCGTTAACAATCGTTAAATTGTTTCAAGTTCATTAGGTTTCAAAAAATTTATAGTATTTTCGTGCTTTAAAATTTTACGGAATGAATTACAAACGTTTAAACAACATTGGTGCTTGGCTGGCCTTTGCTATTGCAGCCTTTACGTATTTATCCACCATCGAACCAACCGGAAGTTTTTGGGATTGTGGTGAATTTATTGCTACATCTTATAAATATGAAGTTGGACACCCTCCGGGAGCACCATTTTTTATGATTCTTGCTCGTTTTGCCTCCATGTTTACTACTGATGTTACAAAAGTTGCCGTTATGGTAAATTCTATGTCGGCAATTATGTCAGCGTTAACAATACTTTTCCTTTTTTGGACCATAACATATTTTGCAAAACGCATGCTTTTAAAAGACGACGATAAAATGACCACCGGAAAAATGATTGCCATTTTAGGAAGTGGTTTGGTTGGTTCACTCGCTTACACTTTTTCCGACACATTTTGGTTTTCGGCTGTAGAGGGAGAGGTGTATGCATCATCATCCATGTTTACAGCTCTTGTTTTTTGGCTAATAACAAAATGGGACGAACATCATAACGAAAAAGATGCCAATAAATATATCATCCTTATCGCTTTGTTTATGGGTATTTCTATTGGTGTTCACTTATTAAATTTACTTGCAATTCCGGCAATCGTATTTGTAATTTATTTCAGAAAAGCAGAAAAAATAAATAAAAAAGGTATTATTAGCGCTTCTATTATTTCTGTCATTCTTTTAGCAGCAGTAATGTACGGAATTATTCAAGGTATTTTTAAAGTTGCCGGATTTTTTGAACTTATGTTTGTAAACACGTTTGGTTTACCATTTCACTCCGGACTTATTTTCCATATTCTTTTACTTATAGCATTGATAAGCTATTCGCTCTATATCACTAAAAAGGATGGAAACTACAAAATTCAAATCTCAGCTGTAACACTTACAACTTTTTTTGCAGGCATTCCATTAATGATTTCTTCTCCCATTTTTATTGTACTCTATATCCCACTAGTGTGGTTTTTATTAAATATTTTTAAAGTAGTGAAGCCTTATTTAAATACCATTGTTTGGGGCATTGCTATGATATTAGTCGGCTATTCATCTTTTGCTATGATACTCATTCGCTCAAACGTAAACACTCCGTTAAATGAAAATAAACCTGATAATGTATTTTCATTAATATCCTATCTTAATCGCGAGCAATATGGTGATAGACCTCTTTTTTACGGACAAACCTTTGCTTCACCTTTAGATAGAACAAATCCATACTCAGAAGGCGATCCTATTTACATTCAAAAAGATGGCAAATATGTTGAAATTGGTAAAAAACAAAAACAAAATTATGCTTCTGAATTCAACATGCTATTTCCACGTATGTACAGCTCCGAAGATAGCCATATCAGAGCATATAAATCGTGGACTGATTTTAAGGGCACACCGGTAAACTGGGTAGGATATGATGGAAATGTTGAAAAAATATACAAACCTACCTTTTTCGAAAACATGAAATTCTTTTTCTCCTATCAAATAGGTTGGATGTATTTCCGCTATTTTATGTGGAATTTTGCCGGAAGGCAGAACGATATACAAGGACATGGAAATGTAATGTACGGCAATTGGATTAGCGGGATTCCACTCATTGATAATGCTCGTCTTGGAGACCAAAGCACCCTACCCGATTATTTAAAAAACAATAAAGCTCGCAATGTTTATTTTATGTTACCATTGTTGTTGGGGCTAATCGGCATGTATTTCCATTATCTCCGCGAAAGCAAAGGGTTTGTGCTTGTACTTTTATTATTTTTCTTTACAGGTTTAGCCATTGTTATTTATCTTAACCAAACACCCTACCAACCACGTGAACGAGATTATGCTTATGCCGGTTCGTTCTATGCTTTTGCAATATGGATTGGCTTAGGTATTGCCGCACTTTGGCAAATACTTAGCAAAAAAATTAACCAAGTTGCTACAGCCGGAGTATTAATAGTTGTTGGTTTATTGGCCGTACCTTATGTAATGGCTAAAGAAAACTGGGACGACCATGACCGTTCGAACCGTTATACACCCAGGGATTTTGCTAAAAACTACCTCGAATCGTGCGATAAAAATGCAATTTTATTCACCAATGGCGACAACGACACGTTCCCATTATGGTACGCTCAGGAAGTTGAAGGCATTAGAACTGATGTTCGTGTAATCAACCTATCATTGCTTAATACGGATTGGTACATAGAGCAAATAAAATATCGTGCATACGAATCAGACCCCATTCCAATTTCATTTACCTACGATCAAATTGCCGGTGAACGCAGGGTTTATTCTCCTATCATTGAACAAATAAAAGAACCAGTGGATATTGGTAAAGTTATAGAATTTGTAAAAAGCGATGCACCCGAAGCAAAAGTTCCGGTTTCAAATACCGAAAGCATCAATTACATTCCAACACGTAATTTCTTGTATCCTGTTGATTCGGCAAACGTTATGGCAAATAAAATAATAAAGCCCGAACAAGCGTCGAAAATGGAAAAACAAATGATTTGGAAAGTTAAGAAAAACTACATATTCAAATCTGAGTTAGCTATTTTAGACATTATGAACCAAACGAAATGGACAAGACCTATCTATTTTGCTATAACCGTTGGTGGGGAATACTTAAACATGGAAGACTATTTCCGTTTAGATGGTTTAACGTATCGCTTAACTCCCATTAAATCTGACAATTTTGATGGTCAAACAGGTTGGATAGATACCGATATTTTATACGATCGTCTAATGAACAAGTTTTCGTGGGGCAACATCGACAAAGAAAATGTTTATTTAGACGAAAATAACCTTCGCATGACCATGAATTTCCGTAACGTATTTGCACGTTTGGCAAACGCACTTTTGCGCGAAGGCAAACGCGATTCTGCAATTAAAGTATTAGACCATTGCATGCAAGTGATGCCTGAAAAAACGGTTCCTTACAATGTGTTTGTTCTTGGAATCATAGAAGCTTACTTCAAGGCAGGCGAAAGCAAAAAAGCTTTGGATATATTGCAAGGAATGAGAAAAATGACCGAACAAGAATTGAACTATTTCTTATCGCTCGATACTAAGAAAGCACAAACTCTTTCGTTTGAAGCTCGTCGTTCTTTAACTGTTTACAACGAATTGTCCAGAATTGCCAGAACTTACTCACAAGAAAAATTGGCTAAAGAACTTGACGACCAGATGAAAATATATTACGAAAAATTCACAACTGTTTTCCCACAAGAAGCTACTAGCTCAGGAATGGAAGAATAATGTGAATCAAAAAACAATATACTTAACATTCGATGATGGACCAACTCCCAAGGTAACCCCTTGGGTGTTGGCGTTATTGAACAAATATCAATTTAATGCTACTTTTTTTTGCCTTGGTAAGCAAGCCCTTCAGTACCCTGAATTAATTGAAGATATAAAAAAAGCCGGACATGGTATTGGAAACCATGGATTAGAACACCTAAAAGGTTGGACCACTGGAAACAAAGTATATATTGAAAACACAAGAAAAGGAGCAAATATTCTAAATACTAATTTATTTAGACCTCCTTATGGGAAAATAAGTCCAATTCAATGGCTTATACTCCGGAAGCAATTTCATATTGTATTTTGGAATTACTTATCAAAAGATTACATACCACAAGAAAAAAATAAACATTTTTTAAAAAAACTAATTCGGAATACAAAATCGGGTAGAATAATTGTTTTCCATGATTCCGAAAAAGCATTCCCTATCTTACAAACTTATTTAGAAGATTACTTTTTTTGGCTTAAAACAAATCAATTCCACACTTCTCTCTTCTCATTATGATACCTTTCGTCATTTTTATGACTTTTCTTCTAAAAGAATATAATAATCTTTATTAACTTTGAAACTTTAATTCTATTTACATATAGACTTTATAGATTATTGTAAAAATGACATTATTAGATCAATTAAAAAGCGATTTTCGATACATTGAGGGCATGAAAGCTTGCATCAATTGTGGTGTTTGTACTGCAATATGTCCTGCTGCCCAATATTATGAGTACGATCCACGCATGGTTGTAAATTTAGTCCAACGAAAACAAGAAGAAGAACTCAAACAATTACTTAAAAGCGATAGCATATGGATGTGTGGCGAATGCCTTTCATGCAAAACCCGTTGTCCACGAGAAAATGTTCCTGCGTATATTATACAGGCTCTTAAAACTCTTTCGATTAAAACCGGTCTTTTTACAGAATCAGAAAAAGGAAGACAACAATTGGCTTTAGTCAGGACAGTGGGCAAACATATTTTAGAAGACGGCTACTGTGTACATATTGATAAAATTGATACAGAAATGTTTCCCGAGCAAGGACCTGTTTGGGATTGGGTTAAAGATAATATTCAAAAAATCTCTCCCTTAGTCGGAGCTAATTATCATGGAAATGGAAGCGGTTCACTCAGGCAAATACCACAAGAATCGATGAATGAACTGAAAGCCATTTTTAAACAAACGGGTGGCAGTGATTTTTTTGAGCTGATTGAAAATAAATCTGAAGAAAAAGCAAAAGAACTGGGACTCACTTTTTTCAAAGGAGAAAAAGATGAATACTTCAACTACGTTTACGAAAATAGTATTAAGAAGGAGGAAGATCTATGATTGAAGATGGCAAAAAACAACTTTGGGCACAATATCAAAAAGAAATAGCCGATGATAAATACTATTACGCCCGCAGCTGTATTCGTCAGAACTTCTTCCCCGGAGCTGAAGAAATATTTCTGAAAGTTCTTCGTCAAAATCTGAATAAAGATATTTACGATGATGCCCGCCAAACTACATGCACCGGTATTGGTTACCATTCCGCCATTGTTCCGCTCGAAACAACAATGACTGTTGTAGCACGCCAATTCTCGCTAATGAATGAGCTTGGTTATGAAAATTTTGTTTGCTCATGTGTAACATCATTTGGAATATACTCAGAAATGCTTGAGACATGGCACGAGTTTCCCGAGACACTCGAAAAAACGAAAGAAAATCTATATAAAGCGACCGGCAGAACCTTTAAACTACCAAAAAACCTGGTACATGCCAGTGATGTGATTTACAAATTAAGAATGGACATTCTACCACAGCTAAAATACAAACTCGTCAACGCAAAAACCGGAAAACCGTTAAATGTAGTTGAGCACATTGGTTGCCATTATGCAAAAATATTCCCGCACAAAGGAGTTGGAGGAGCCGAATATCCCTACGTTTTAGCCGGCTTGGTTGATGCATGGGGAGGCAAATTGGTTGACTATCCCGAACGCCGTCATTGTTGCGGATTCGGTTTCAGACAATATTTAGTTAAGGCCAACCGCGGATACAGTTACTCGCATTCGCTAAAAAAATTTGAATCCATGCAGCCATACGATGTAGATTTAATTATTACCAATTGTCCGGGCTGTAACTATTTTCTTGACCGTTGGCAATATGTAGCTGCAGAATCAGAACATAAACTATACGGAGTCGATGGTAAAGCTATTCCTGTTTTGACATTCGAAGAAATAACAGCATTGCTTTTAGGTTATAATCCATGGGAAATAGGATTACAAATGCACCAAATACCAGTAGAACCTTTGTTAGATAAATTGGGAATCTCTTATTCAAAAGAAGATAAATATTTGAATACTAAAGGACCTGAAATTCCAGAGTTGTTAAACTATTAACAAATTTATATTTTTACAAAAAGTATTTTCTTAATATGGCATTAAAACAGAAAATTGTTGTTATTGGTGGCGGAATTGCCGGAATAGAAGCTTCATCCATACTTTCAAGAATGGATTACGATGTTACGTTAATAGAAAAAACCGACAATATAGGTGGACACGTAGCTCAATGGGACAGACTTTTTCCAAATCAACGTAAATCGGACGAAATAATTGAATATTTAAAAGCAAATATTCCTTCGAACTTAAAAATAAAACTCAACACGACGGTTTCAACTATTGCAAAGAGTAATACATCTTTTGTTGTTTCACTCTCAGACAACGAACTAATTGAAACCGACTCCATACTTATTTCCACCGGTTATGATTTATTTGATGCAAAATTGAAGGAAGAATACGGTTATGGAATTTACGATAACGTAATTACTTCAGCCGAATTGGAGAAATTGTTTCGTGAGAATAAACCCATCTTAACAAAATCAGGTAAAGAACCACAGAGAATCGGGTTTGTTCACTGCGTAGGTTCAAGGGACAGAAAAATTAATAATATCTATTGTTCAAAAGTTTGTTGTGTAACTGCCGTTAAACAAGCCATTGAAGTAAGACAAAAACTTCCCTACTCCGAAGCGTATTGCTTTTATATGGATTTGCGTATGTATGGCTTATCGTTCGAAGAAATCTATAATGAGTCGCAGGAAAAATACGGTGTAACTTTTATCAGAGGACGATTGTCAGAAGCTGCCGAAAACAAAGAGGGACAAATTATTGTTAAGGTAGAAGACACGTTACTAGGTCGCCCCATGAAAATGACGATGGATCTTTTAGTTTTAATGGTTGGGATGACTCCTTCCGAAGGGACCTCCGGTTTAATAAAAATGCTTAATCTGGAAACAAATAGCAGTCATTTTATTGCTTCCAAAGACGAGCACACACAATCAAACATCACTTCGCATCCCGGAATTTTTGTAGCGGGTGCAGCAACTTCCCCAAAAAGTATCGATGACACATTGGCCGATGCTCGCGGAGCTGTTGTTAAAATATTGGAATACCTTAACTCAAATGCTCAGTAAAATGAAAGACTTCGGTTTTAGTGTAAACAAAAGCAGGGTTATTGACTACGATCAAAACGACAGGGCGTTATTCTACTATCTGATGAGAGTAGAGCCATCGGTTTCGCTTTGCATTGCTTGTGGTGCATGTACAGCAACATGCTCGGCAGGTGCATTTTCATCGCTCGATTTTCATAAAATCATGTTGAGTATTCGCCGTGGTGAAAAAGTTTACATTGCAAAGGAAATCACACAATGCATGTTATGCGGTAAATGTCAGCTAGTTTGCCCTAAAAATGTCAACACCCGTGGTGTTATTCTTCAAATAATGTCGTTTCTTCAAAGTTCGCAGTTATGAATTTCGATTGGTTTGTTGTTCCATTTTCTGTCGGATTAATCGGACTTATACTTTTTCTGATTTTCAAGTATACTCGCTGGATACTATCGTTATCAAAAAAAGAGCGAAAGAAAGTAAGAAAATCATTTTTTTCGTTAACGTTATTCAAGTTAGTATGGGAAATATTCCGCGAAGCACTTTTGCATGTTAGAATCTTCAAGCGAAATATTGTATTGGGTTATATGCACAGCAGTTTTGCATTTGGTTGGTTTTTGCTGATTGTGTTTGGGGCTGCTGAAGTTTTTTTTGCTAATAGTCCAAATTCAAACCATTTATACGAGCCCATCTTTTTTCGCTTTTTTCACAGGGATAACACAGGAATGGAATATAGAGTATTCTTCTCCTTTATCATGGATTTTGCTTTACTATATATTTTGTCCGGTTTATTTTTGGCATTCATCAAGCGTTTCTACTCACGTTTAATGGGGATGAAGCGAACCACACGGTTATTTTGGACAGATAAAGTAGCTTTATACAGTTTATGGCTCATTTTTCCACTTAGGCTTTTAGCAGAAAGCACCACTGCCGGTATCTATTCAAACGGCGGTTTCATGACAAATAATGTGGGAGTATTTTTATCCGGTTTTCTTCCATTGGAAAATATTATGTATCCATTGTGGTGGCTATATTCCATTGACCTATTTGTGTTTTTTGCTTTTCTTCCTTTTAGTCGCTATATGCACATTCCCACTGAAATGATTTTAATAGCATTGAGACAGGCAGGAATATACACTAAAAATAAAATTACAGGCTTCTCTCAAATGGAAATCAATGCCTGCTCAAGCTGCGGTATTTGCATTGATGCTTGTCAGATTCAGGACGTTGCAGGAAGAAATAATATGGTTCCGGCCTATCTTTTCCAGAAAATAAGACACGGGAAAGTATTAAAACCTGCTTTATACGACTGCCTTGTTTGTGGAAGATGTGAAGAAGCATGTCCTGTCAATATCAATATCTTGAATATTAAAATTGCCAAAAGAAATGAAAAATTGAACCATAAACATCAGCAATTCGGTTATTTAAGTCAAATAAACAAAGAACCACAAAAAGCTAAAATCGCCTATTTTGCCGGTTGCATGAGTCATTTGACTCCATCGGTAAAAAAAGCGATGGTCTCTATTTTTGAAAAAACAAATACACCTTTCTCGTTTATTGATGAAGATGGAAGTATTTGTTGCGGACGACCTCTACAACTCTCAGGCAGATTTGAAGATGCAAGACTGTTGATGGAAAAGAATAAACAAATTATAACTGAATCGGGTGCGGAAATATTAGTAACCTCCTGTCCAATTTGTTACAAAGTGTTTAACGAAGAATATCAACTTCCGGTTAAAGTATTGCATCATACTCAATTATTTGAAATGTGGGAAAAAGAAGGCAAATTAAATCTGAAAAAACAGTCATTCATAGCTTCTTATCATGATCCATGCGATTTAGGCAGGGGATCTAAAGTTTACAATGCTCCAAGAAATATTTTAAACCAGCTCGTTACGCTTCAAGAGACAAACTATAAAAAAGAAAATTCGTTATGTTGCGGTGGCAGTTTGGGTAACTTTTATTTTCAGGAAAAGGATAAAGTTGATGTAGCTCAAGATGCCTATAATAAAATAATGGCAAAAGATTCGGAAATGTTGATAACTGCTTGTCCTTTATGCAAAAAAACATTTCAAAAAGTTGCAGACAAACCGGTATTTGACTTAGCTGAAATTGTAGATCAAAATATAAAAGTCTAATTATTTGTTGCTTTTTTTATTTTCTTCCGCTCGTTTTCGTCTAATACAATTTTTCGCATTCTAATACTTTGAGGAGTAATTTCAACGTATTCATCATCTTGAATATATTCTAAACATTCTTCAAGTGATTTAATAACCGGCGGAGCAATTTTAACTTTTTCGTCACTTCCACTGGCTCTCATATTGGTCAGTTTTTTTGTTTTAGATACATTAACTACCAAATCCTCGTTTCGTGTATATTCTCCTACTATTTGACCTGCATATACTTGCTCGCCTGTATTTACAAAAAAGAAACCTCTGTCTTGCAATTTATCCAGTGCATAAGCTATCACCATACCGGTTTCCATAGCTATAAGCACTCCATTGTTACGTCCGGCAATTTCGCCTTTCCATGGTTCATATCCTTTAAAACGGCTTGCAGAAATAGCTTCACCCGAAGTAATATTCATCAATGGCGTTCTATACCCTATCAATCCTCGAGCCGGCACATAAAATATCAATCGTTGCATATCTCCTTTAGGAGTCATTGAAATCAATTCTCCTTTGCGTTTGTTGATTAGTTCGATTACCTTTCCAGCCACACTATCCGGTGTATCCACCGTAAGTTCTTCGATCGGTTCATGCTTTACTCCATTTACCATTTTAACTAAGACTACCGGTTTCCCAACCTGAAATTCGTAGCCCTCGCGTCTCATTGTCTCAATCAGGATGGACAAATGCAAAACACCTCTACCATAAACAATAAATTTATCTGCGGTATCGGTTTCTTCAACCCTGAGTGCCAAATTCTTTTCTGTTTCTTTAAACAAACGTTCTCGCAATTTTTGCGAAGTAACAAATTTGCCTTCCTTGCCAAAAAACGGAGAATCGTTGATGGTAAAAAGCATACTCATGGTAGGCTCATCAATAGGTATGGGTGGCAAAGCTTCAGGGTTTTCGATATCGGCAATAGTATCGCTAATTTCAAACCCTTCTATTCCGGTTACAGCACAAATTTCTCCGCATAAAATTTCAGTTTTTTTTACTTTGCCTAATCCTTCAAAAGCATACAACTCGTTGATTTTTGATTTTAGCAGTGTCCCATCTCTTTTAATCAAAGATACCAATTGCCCTTGTTTTAATGTCCCTCTTTTAACCCTACCAATAGCAATTCTTCCCACATAGGACGAATACTCCATTGACGAAATCAACATTTGTACAGAGCCTTCGATATATTTCGGCTCGGGTATAATATTAATAATAGTATCAAGTAAATAGTTTACATTATTCGTTACGTTTAACCAATGATCTGACATCCAGCCATTTTTAGAAGAACCGTACACAGTCGGAAAATCAAGTTGTTCGTCACTTGCTCCCAAATTATACATCAGCTCAAAAATCTCTTCTTGTACAACATCAGGACGGCAATTTTCTTTATCCACTTTATTTATTACAACAATCAATTTTAAACCCATTTCAATAGCCTTTTGAAGTACAAAACGAGTTTGAGGCATGGGTCCCTCAAACGCATCGACCAACAACAAAACTCCATCGGCCATATTTAAAACGCGTTCTACTTCTCCGCCAAAATCGGCATGTCCGGGAGTATCGATAAGGTTAATTTTATAATCTTTATAAAAAACCGAAATATTTTTTGAAAAAATGGTAATTCCTCTTTCACGTTCTAAATCGTTCGAATCTAACAGCAATTCTTTTTGTTCCTGATTTTCCCTAAACAAGTTAGACTGATATATTATTTTATCGGTTAGAGTAGTTTTTCCGTGGTCAACATGAGCAATAATTGCAACATTTCTAATTTTTTGCATAAAAAGCCTGAATAATAAAAATTTTGCAAAGGTAGCTTAATAAGTTGAAAGTCTATTATGATAATTCAAAAATATGCAAGCACCAAAATACGATATTGTTTATGTTCTTCATTTTAAGAATTGGAGACTTTCTTATTTTTCATCCCTTTCCTCGATTACAATGATGGCTTTTTGGCTGCTTCCATCCATATAGATGCCAACAGAAGAGGGGACTTTTACATGTTTAAAATATCGGGTTTGTTCTATTGTTTCAAATTGTTGAAGCATTTCCCAATTAATAAAATCATCATGGCTTATTTGCTTAACAGAAAAGTACCCCACGTTCATAGCTGTTACATTGTGAAAAAAATGAGAACCCAACGAAGCATCGAGAGGAAAGTTCGGGAGTTCAATTTCTACAATCACTTTAGCTGCAGATATTTGCGACCAAACAACAGGAATACCAATAAATTTATCACGAGTGCCCCATCTGCCTGGTCCCAATAAAATATACTTTTTCCCCTCGCGCATCAACTTTGTGTTTATTTGCTCAATTTCTTTTGCCATATCCTCAGTTTTCATATGGTCAAATAACTCGGGAACCACATATACAATATCTTGAATATTTTCTATTTTTCCATTTCCCATGCTTTTTGATGTCTTAAGCAACACATCGTGGTCGTTAAACTTTGAAAAATCGACTTTAAAATCTTTTTCATTGCCCAACAACGGTTTTATCTGCAACAAATAAAAAACCGGCAAATTTTGATTGTCTTTTAAAGTTAAATCAACAGCAAACTCAATTTCTACCGGAGTTCCCATGGCTTCCTTTACAATACTTAAAATAACCTCAATTGTTTCGGAAAGGGGCAAGTAATCGTATTTTAAAATATTGGCAAAGTTTAACACACGTGGACCTTCTTTGTTCAAACCGGCTTCTATAGTATCATTTTCAGGGTTATAAACCGAAGCTAAATGTTTAAGCGTTCCATGTTTTTCGGCATCGTATATTTCTAAACGAGCAAGAGCAGCATTTTCACCATCCATTAAGTTGGGTTCATTTTTCATTAAATCGATGGTATAAAATTCTGTTTGACTGTTTTTCAATAAGTCTGTAACACTTACAATATCTGTTTTGGGGTAATGAGGTGAAAAACGATATGTTTTTTCACCTTCAACTACATACTGTCCCAATCCCAATGCTATCACGGCAAAACCTTCTTCCGGCTTCATATGCCCAACAGGGTAGAAATTATGTGATTGGGCTGTTCCACTTATATGAGGATAGTAATAACCCTGAAAATTATTACCTACTACCTCCTGAATTACAACAGCCATCTTCTCTTCTTCTACTTTGTATTGAATAGCCTCAAAATACAAACGTGCATGAGGTGAAAAAACAGAAGCAAAAACCAACTTAATGGCGTTTGCCAACTGCTGCAAACGAATTTCATCGTTAGTATGGTTGTTGGGGAGTAAATACGTTTCAAAAACACCAGCAAATGGCTGTCCTAATGAATCTTCCAGCAAACTTGACGAACGTATCGCCAACGGTTTTTTTATTTTCTGAATAAATATTTTTAATTTCTTCATCAACTCGTACGACAACTCCCCATTAACAAATGCTTCCTTTAACTGATTATAATCCACTGCATCATGAATTATAGCTTGTAATTTATTTCGCTGGATAAAATAGTCAAATTCATCGGTTCCAATAATGCTGGTACATGGTGTTTGTATTGATATACCGGGAATTACGTTTGAAAAATTGTAATTATAAATCAATGTATTGACAAATGCTAAGCCTCTACCCTTTCCACCCAATGCTCCGGACGAAAGAGTAACAATGTTGCTTGCTTCGCTTAGCACATCTGCATCAAAAGGCAGAATTTTTCCTCTGTCCTTTTCAATTTTATACTTCTGAATAATTTTTAAAAGAAACGCTCTGATTTCTTCAGGATTTTTAAAATCTTGAACTTTATATGGTTTAATATTTCGAGCTATTTCTATTTCTCCTCGAGCCATCATCCACAACGAAAAATGATTTTTCAATGCATGATAGGTCAACGAATCTTCGGGAATTTGTTTGATTAATGACTCAAATTCTTTTAAATTTTTTGCAATGGCTAATTGCTTCCCATCTTTTGAGCGAAAAACAAAATTGCCAAAACCTAAATGATAATTAATAAAATCTTTTAAATCCTGAATTAAACTATCCGAGTTTTTATTCAAAAACATTGCTCCTTTTTCGTATGCAAGTTTCATGTTTTCGTTATCGGACGATTGCATTAAAACCGGAATTGAAGTTGAAATAGCCTGAATTTGATTTAACAATTCAAAACCTGCTTTTGAATCTTCTCTGCCTCCTCTTGGGAACCGAATATCAGTAATAACACAAATAACAATTTCCCTATACAAACTCAAAATTGATTCAGCCTCCTCGTACGAACAAGCATGCAACAACTTGGGCCTTGCTCTTAGTTTCAAAACTTTATATAATTCATCGGTATTTACCTCTTCTATTAATCGTTGCGTTTGTTCCAATATAGCATTATACATAGCCGGAAGAAAGCGGCTATAATATTTTGGTGAATCTTCGACTAATAAAATTGCATTGATAACTCCAAGTTTCGAGTCGTTTTCGATATTAATTTTATCTTCCAACAACTTAACCATAGCAAAGAAGATCTTAGAATCGCCATTCCACACAAACACCTTATCAAAACTAGACTTATAAAACGAAAACTTTTTCAGAAAATGAATATCGTTATCATTATTTAATAATAGGTATGTCGAAATATATGGGTAATGCTTTTTTATTCGCTCGCATAAAACAAAAGGGAACTTTTTATCTGACCCCATCATGATGATAATAAGATCAAAATGCTTGTTTTTAAGCAAATATAATGCTTCCTCATCGCTCGAAACACCTGTTATCCTAGGTAATGATGTAAGATTTAATTTATAATATTCGCCCAAGATATGCTCTGTAAATCGTCCCTCTTTTTCAATGCTAAAAGCATCGTATAGATTGGCAACCAATAGAATTTCTTTTACTTTAAATGGCATCAAATCATGAAAAATATCACGCTCATAATAATCTTTATTGATAAATTTTTGCAATAATTGTCGCGAGTAATGCTGAGCTGATTGTTGAATATTACCTAAATCAATTTTTGGCTCTTCATAATGAAGAATATCTTTAATTCTGACACTATTAATATAATTAGAGATTAACGTAGCAATATTATTAATTAGATTACGCTCTTCGACCAAAAAAGGTCCTTCTTCGCTTTCAACCGGAAATTCTTGAGTATATGCAACAATTATTTCGCCTTTTTTCCCTTCGGCCGTTTTAAAATCAGCTTTCTGGATCCAAGGTGTAATTGAAAATGTTGGAGAAGTATATTTTTTATTTTCATATTCAATTTTACACTGCGTATAATCAGGATATTGGTATGCAGCCGGAAGAATTAAGCATATTTTTTGTAATGTTTCATCAATTGAAAATCCCTGCTTTATTATTTCGGTAGCTTGATTTATACAGTTCAATTCCTTTAATCGCTCTTTGCTTTCTCTTAGCAGGCGATTGTAATTCATATCATTATCACTTGTATTTGTTGCCATAAAGCACCTTTCAAACTAATTATAAATTTAAAACCTTTAAATTATATTCTTTTTTTAAAATAAAAAAATCAAAAAAGCTGTTGTATAATATCAATTTTAATATTGATATATTAAATTTATGTTCATAAATTTGTTACAACTAATTTAAAACAAGTTTATGTATGGAAACTAAAATGTCAAATCCAAAAGTTGATGCCTTCATGGCAAAAGTTATTGCAAAAAACCCAAACGAACCTGAGTTTTTACAAGCCGTTCGCGAAGTTGTTGAATCATTAATGCCCTTTATCGAAGAAAACCCAAAGTACAAAGAACACAAAATTTTAGAAAGAATGGTAGAGCCGGAAAGACTTATCATTTTTAGAGTACCGTGGTTAGATGACAAAGGCGATATTCAAATCAATCGAGGTTTTCGTATTGAAATGAATAGTGCTATTGGACCCTACAAAGGTGGTTTACGCTTCCATCCAACAGTAAATTTAGGTGTATTAAAATTCTTAGCTTTCGAACAAGTTTTCAAAAATTCTTTAACATCACTTCCAATGGGTGGTGGAAAAGGAGGCAGTGATTTCGATCCCAAAGGCAAATCAGATAACGAAGTAATGCGTTTTTGTCAAAGCTTTATGACAGAATTATTCCGCCATATTGGTCCCGATACCGACGTACCAGCTGGAGACATTGGTGTTGGTGGCCGTGAAATTGGTTACATGTTTGGTCAATATAAAAGAATCAGGAATGAGTTTACAGGTGTTTTAACCGGAAAAGGTCTTGAATGGGGTGGCTCGCTAATTCGTCCGGAAGCTACCGGTTATGGCTGCGTTTATTTTGCCGAAGAAATGTTAAAAACAAGAGGAGAAAGCTTTAGTGGAAAAACCGTAGTCGTTTCGGGTTCTGGAAATGTATCGCAATATGCTATACAAAAAGTTACCCAACTTGGTGGTAAAGTTGTTACCGCTTCAGACTCTAATGGTTATATTTACGATCCCAAAGGTATCGATGCAGAAAAATTGAACTTTATTTTATACCTCAAAAATGTAAAACGTGGACGTATTAAAGAATATGCAGAAAAATTCGGTTGCGAATATTATGAAGGCAAGACACCTTGGGAAATAAAATGCGATGTTGCTCTTCCATGTGCTACACAAAACGAATTAACAGGCAAAGATGCTGATATGCTTGTTCACAATGGTTGTATCTGTGTATCAGAAGGCGCAAACATGCCAAGTACACCGGAAGCAGTAGAAATATTCTTAGAACACAAAATATTGTTTGCTCCCGGCAAAGCAGCTAATGCAGGCGGTGTAGCAACCAGCGGTTTAGAAATGAGTCAAAACTCACAACGTTTATCATGGACACGCGAAGAAGTAGACAATTACTTGCATCGTATTATGGTTAACATTCATGCAACTTGTGTTAAATACGGCAAGAAAGAAAACGGTTATGTAAACTATGTTGATGGAGCCAACATCGGCGGCTTTGTTAAAGTTGCAGATGCAATGATTGCTCAAGGTATTGTCTAAATTATTCTTAATTCTATAAAGGGCTTATTTAAGCCCTTTTTTTATTTTTCATATTTTTTCTTAAATAAAAATTATATCT
>DAOOWN010000042.1:0-24011 GCA_035371305.1 Bacteroidales bacterium | reverse complement strand
AGGGGAATAATGATATATTTTAGAAAAAAGCAGAAAGTAAAAAAAAGTGAAAATATTTTGATTTATCAAAAAACTGTTATAAATTTGGACAAATTTAAACATAGTATTATGAAAAAGTTAGCTGTAATTCTTTTCGTATTTGTGGCTTTTAGCATGACTTATGCTCAAAAAAGCATTGATTTATCAATAAAAACGACAGATGGTAATTTATTTAAAAAAGATGCGGATATTTATACCATGCCTACCATCAAGATTATAGGCTTATCTACCGATGCTGAATATAATAAGTTAGAAAAGCAAATAAAAGGCAATGATTACGTTGCAAAATTTCAATATTTAGACAATGCCGAACAAGATGGAGCTCGTAAAGCACTTTTATGTTTTAAAGGTAATGACGAAAAAACAATTGTTGATTTTTTCAAATCCATTTCGGTAAACAATATTATAATAAACGATAAATCATTTTCAGTTAATAATATAGACGAATTAAAAGCCTACGTTAAGGATATTAAAGTTAAGAACAAAGAACGTAGTGCAAATGTAAAGAAGAGAGTTTCTGACGCAAACGAATAATCGCTGCAAGAAATATGAAATGGGCATTAAAATGCTCCCTTTTTTTGGGAGCATTCGTGTTATTTATTAATATTCAACCAACTTTTTCGCAGCAAAAATCATTTAGTAAATTACAAATTTATTTTTTTACTCAAGAAGATAATACCATTTTAACAGTTAATGAAGATGGTACCAAAAATATGACGTTTCAAGTAAAAGGGTTGAAAGACGATGATGATGCATCGCAATTTATTTCCACACTGAAACTTTATAAAGGAATTATAGATATTCGTATTTCCAAACCATTGTCAAATGAGTTTAGACAAGTAACAGCGCTTTGTCATCGGGGTTATACACTCAACAATGTTAACGTTGTTTTTGGCGAAGTTTTTAATATAAACGAAGTTTTTGTTAACGGGCAAAGAATCGAAATAAATAAATTAGAACAAACATATCAATAAACCTAAAACTATAAATTATGGGAAAAGGAGATAAAAAATCACGCAAAGGAAAAATTGCACGAGGAACCTATGGCGTTCGCCGTCCAAGAAAAACCGAAAAAAAATATATTCCAACTTCAAAACCGGTTTCTAAGGTTAAAGAAGTAGAAAAAACCGTTTCTGAAGAGTTAGTTGAAAAAAAAGCAAAACCGGAAAAAACCGTTAAAGCTGAAAAAAAAGAAAAATCAACCGAAAAAAAAGCAAGTCCTAAAAAGACTACCAAAAAAGAAAACAAGGAATAAGCTAGGGTTTGTTTATAGCTAAAACTTTAAATTCTGTTCTTCGGTTTAATGCTCTGCCTTCAGCAGTGTTATTGTCGGCAAGAGGTTTGCTGTAGGCATAGCCTGCATATTTCAACCGTTCAGCCTTGATTCCATGTTGAATTAAATACTCGTAAACGGTTTTAGCTCTATTAGTTGATAATGATTTGTTGTGTTCTAATCCTCCCACATTATCCGTATGACCGCTAATTTCGATGCACAAACCCGGATTTTTTTGAAGCAGGTTAATTAGTTTTTTCAATTCTATTTCTGATTCCTTTTTCAGTTGGAATTTATCTGTTTCATAAAAAATATTTTTCAATACCACTACAGAGCCGGGTTCAATGGGTTGCAAGGGGACGTCAATAATATATGACTTGTCCACTTTTTTAACTTTCTCGAGTGTAAAATTTTCACTATAAAATAAGTAGCCTTGAGCACTCACATTCATGGCATAATTGCTCTTTAGAGGTATGCAGGCAATATATGTGCCTTGAGGCATTATAGTTGGAGCTTTGTAAATAGTTTGGTCTTTTACCAAATCAATTATTTCAACTGTAGCCAAGAGTGGTTCTTTTGTTTTAATATCATAAACTTTACCTTTAACATATGTTACCGGATTGGGTTGTGCTTCGGGATAGAGCTCAAAAGTATAAAGGTCCCAATCTTGTGAACCTTTTCGGTTGGACGAGAAGAAAGCGTATTGTCCACTACCGTTTACGATTAAACCAAAATCGTCGTATGAAGTATTAATTGGATAACCCAAATTTTTTGGAGTAGTCCAGGTACTGTCATCTTTCATTCGCGAAAAGAAAATATCTTGTCCTCCCATACCGGTCCATCCGTCTGAAGAAAAATATAAGGTTTTTCCGTCCGGGTGAATAAAGGGAGCATATTCGTTGCCTTTGCTATTGATACTGTCGCCCAAGTTTTGGGGTGTAGTCCATGAACCGTCATCGCGTTTATAGCTTACGTAAATATCTTTACCTCCTTTTGAGTCGGGCCTTACGCCGGACGAAAAAAATAACATTCGCCCATCAGCCGAAGCAGAGGGGGTGCTTTCCCAATAAGTCGAATTGATGGGTTGACCGATGTTTTTGGGTTTTGTCCATCCGTTACCTGCTTTTTCGGAGTAATAAATGTCGCACGAGCCAAAATCGACTTTTCTGTTGCACGCTACATAAAATAAAAACTGTCCATTAGCAGAAATGCTTTGTGAACCTTCGTTGTCGTCTGTATTGATGGGAGGACCAATGTTTTTGGATGCTTGCCATTTCCCGTCGGTTCCTTTTTTGCTAACAAATAAGTCTTCTTGATACACCATATCACCATACGGAGAACGTTGATTTGTAGGAAGTTGCACTGTATAGTATAATTCTTGCTCGTCAATTGTTAACGAAGGCCAATAATCTTTGTAGGGCGAGTTGATATTTGTGGATAACAGAACCGGGTCAAATGGAACCGGATGCTCTATGGCATAAGCGGCAAATTCAGCTTTTCTAAGCCAATTTTTTGCTTCAGCTATTTCATTATGTACTTGCCCAACTTCTATAAAATGGTTAAAATGCTCAACTGCATCTGGGTAGTTCCCTGTTTTATATTCTGCTTTACCAAGCATTAAGAAAATTTTTTCGTTAAAACCGGGATTAATTTCGATAACTTTTTTAAGTGTTCCAATTTCGTCGAGATATTTGTTTTGTTCGTGATAGATATCGGCTTTTAAAAGATAAGGTTCGATAAAATTTTTATCTCGCTCATGCACCTTTTGTACTATTGCTAATGCTGTTTCGAGTTGTCCTTGATTGTAATATTCCAAGGCTTTTTCGAATAATTCGATTGCTTTTCGGTCGTTTGTAGAATAATTCTGAGCTTTTATAAAATTAAAAACAAAGAAAAGTAATATAATAGGTATCCATTTCATTTATTATGGTATTTTCATGAATTTATGACTTTGAATGGAAATTCGCCATTGTGTATGTGTTTTTATGTATTCAACGATGATCGGGGTGATTTTATTGAATACCGACCATTCGGGTTGCAAAAATAATTGACAATTTTTACTTGCTTTTAAAGCACATTCTTCAGCCCATTTAAAGTCGTCGGGTGTTTGAATGATAACTTTTAATTCGTGTGCTTTGTCATAGAATTCCAGAAGTGGAGGCTGCCAAGGTTTGGGTGATAAGCTTATCCAATCCCAATCTCCTGAATAGTTTGACGTTCCACTTGTTTCGATATGCGTTATAATTCCATTTTTTTTAATGATACTTGTCAAAAGCGTTAAGTCATGGAGAAAAGGTTCTCCACCGGTTAGAACTAAGTGTTTTGATGGATTGTTGACGATTCGTTGAGCCAATTCTTGTGTTTCAATCCATTGATGGGGAAATGATTGCCACGATGGTTTAGAGTCGCACCAATGGCAACCAACATCGCAACCGGCTAAACGCACAAAATAGGCTGCAGTTCCTGTATAGAAGCCTTCGCCTTGCAGTGTGTAAAACTCTTCTACTACTGGAAGTTGGTTCGTATTATTTTGGCTCATTAAATATCTCCATTAATTTTTCTAAATGAATTCCGTGTGAGCCTTTTATCAATAAGGTTGTATTTGTAAAAGGATTCAGATTTATATAATCGATGAGTTGATTGACATTAAGAAATGTTTTAAAAGCCTGATTATTATTTAATTTACAAAAAACTTCACCTACAAGAAAAACGTTGTTAAGTGGCTTGTCTTTTAATATATCTAAAATGGCTTGGTGTTCTGTTTCGGCATATTCGCCCAATTCGCGCATATCGCCAAGTATAATAGACTTGTTATGAAAAGGTAAATTGAAAAAATTATTTAATGCAAGTTGCATGCTGGTGGGGTTTGCATTGTATGCATCCATTAATATATTGTTGCTGCCAATGTTTAACCATTGAGAACGGTGATTGTTTGGATAATAATTTTCGATTCCGTGTTTTATTTGATCGGGCGATAAATTAAAATAATCACCAATGGTTATGGCGGCCATAATATTTTCCCAATTATATTCTCCTATTAAATGAGTGTCTATTTCCTGTGTCGTATTTTCACCATTCTTTCTCCATTTGATTTTAAGAGTAGGTTTTGCTTCTGTTTCTATTGCTATAATATTACAATTTGAGCTTTTCCCGTAAGTTTGTGTTTTTAACATCTCAGCGTGTTTTCTTAAAATAGGGTTGTCATAGTTTACAAATACAGTTCCGTTTTTATGCATGAGATGTCTATAAAGTTCTGTTTTTGTATTTATTACACCTTCAAAACTGCCAAACCCTTCTAAGTGAGCTTTACCTACATTGGTAATAATGCCACTATCGGGATCTGCAATAGAGCATAATTGAGCTATTTCTCCGGGATGGTTTGCACCCATTTCGATGATGGCAATTTCTGTTTCTGGCTTAATGGTTAAAAGCGTTAACGGAACACCTATATGATTATTGAAGTTTCCTTGTGTATATATGATATTATATTTTTCCTTTAGTACGCTGGCAATAAGTTCTTTTGTCGTTGTTTTCCCATTTGTGCCGGTTATACCGAGTACGTTTGCTTTCATTTGATTGCGATGATGGAATGCTAATTGTTGAAGTGTCGAAAGCGTATCATCCACAAGTATTATATTCTTATTTTGACCTTTGTACTCATCGGAAATTGCATATTTACAGCCTTGTTTTAAGGCTTCTTCAACAAAAAGGTTGGCATTATATTGCTCTCCTTTTAATGCAATAAATAAAGACTCTTTAACAATTTTTCGAGTATCTGTACAAACTGTGAAATGGCACTCTTTAAAAATGTTATAAATGTTTTCGATTTTCATTTTAATTATTGTTTCAAAGAAGTGAATGTAGTTTTAAATCACAAAGGTAAAAAAAAAGCTGCCTTTAAAGACAGCTTTATAAAATTAATAAAAAATAATATTATTCAACTCCACCTCTTGCAGCACCTACTCTATGCATAGCACAACGGAATCCTAAATCGTCTCTTGATTGTTCTTCGTCTAAGTAGCGACGAGTACCGGGTGACATCCAATATGCACGGTCTCTCCAACCACCGCCTTTGAATACGCGTTGACGGTTGTCTATCATAGATGTCATTTTATCGCCACCCCTCATCATGGGCTTACCGTTTTCACCAACCATAGGTTTTCCGGTATTGTACATGCGTTTTGAATTAGTATTATCTTTATTTGCTTCTTCGTTATCATAATCGATGCTCGATTCATAATCACCGTCCAAGAAGTTAATATTATCGGCAGTATTGTAGTTTCTGCGATTGAAAGCTTCGTCGTCAGTTACATTTCTGTAGCGAATACGTCCTAAGCTGTCTTTTTCAGCAATATTACCTTCTTCGTCACGAACTTGTGTTTGATATACATTACCACGGAATGGGCGAAAATCTTCAGCATCTTCGTAAGTTAATGGACGATAAACATCCATAACCCATTCGTTAACGTTACCTGACATGCAGTATAAGCCATAATCGTTGGGCCAATACGAAGTAACAGGACCGGGGATATCATTATGGTCGTTCAATGCTCCTGCCATACCCATATAATCACCTCTACCTCTCATGGTGTTGGCACGAATTTGACCCACGTCGGTTGTTTTAAAACCGGAACGGTCGTCAATTCTTATATAGTGTCCGTTCCAAGGATAGATTCTTTCGCTAAAAATACGTTCTTGGGCTAACATGTTGCCAATAAGACCCAATGCTGCAAATTCCCATTCGGCTTCGGTCGGAAGTCTGTATTTAGGAAGTAAAATACCGTCTTCCATGCGAACTTTACGATAATCGTTATTGGGGTCCAAGTCGGGCATTTGGTCACGAACAGCACCTTCGTATTGTCCGGCTAAATATGCTTCGGTATTGAAGTTGTTTTCACCGGTTTGTCCTGTTGGATCCATATAAAGCAAGCCTTCACGAACCATTATTAATTCGTTAACACGGTCGGTTCTCCATGCGCAGTAATCATTAGCCTGACGCCAGTTTACACCAACAACTGGGTAATCCTGATAAGCCGGATGACGGAAATATTGCTCAACATAAGGTTCGTTGTATGCTAATTTTTTACGCCATACTAAAGTATCTGGTAACGCCATTTTGTAAACTTCAGGGTAATCAACAAAGACACGACGTAACCAATATAAATATTCTCTATAGTCAACGTTGCGTACTTCGGTTTCGTCCATATAAAATGACGATACAGTTACTCTTCTGGGGAATGCATGCCATTCATAGAGAACGTCTTGTTCTACACGACCCATAGAAAAAGTACCACCTTCGATGAGAACTAAACCGGGACCGGTTTCTTGTTCTTCGTAAAATACATATTCAAAACCTCCATTTTTTTCGTCATTATAATTCCATCCGGTGGTGGATGAACGCTTGCGATCGCATGATGACGAGAAAATCAGCACAAATGCTAAGAGGGTTAATAATCCAGTGATTTTTTTTGTATTCATAAGGCACCTTAATTAATTTACATGTATATAACTAAAATGATGGACAACTTATTGTTCTAAACTTTTGTTTTTTCTGTTTACAGGGGAATACCATTGAGAATGACACTTCGTGGGCTCCTAATGTTTGGTTTTTTAATTGAGAAATAGTAAGGTCATAACTGTAAGCAAATTTGTATTTTTCTTTCAAATATCCCAAAAGCATGATAAATGAATCGTAGTGGAATGTAAGATTTTGTCTGAACCAAATACCTCCAACAATGCCTTTTCTGCTAAGATATAATCCCCAGTTCATTTGTTGAAAATCGCGTTGTTGTTGGAATAATAAATTGGGTGATAACAACATATCTCCTTTTTTAATGCCCCTTCCGGTTAGTGGAATGTTAAATCCTGCATGAACAGTAAATTTTCGTGGCAACACTGCATCATCGTTGCTTCTGAAAGATTCAGTAGGTTGAGTAATATGATGAACAGCTACTCCGCCAAAAAAACTTTGACGGGAATATACCACTCCGGTTGAGAAGTCAAAATGACCTTTTGATTCAACTGTAGGAACATTCGTTTCAGCTGTTGGATATATGGGGCCATATAGTGGATGAATCATATCAGGGAAAATATAATTCCAATTAAGTTTTTTCTGAATATACGTAGCCTGAAAGGCAATATTTAAATTAGAACGACGATCGAGAATAAATGTGTAATTGTAAACACCACTAATATTTGTGCTTGTAATAGCACCATCGCCTTGAATATCCTGGTATATATAACCGCCCAACGAACCTTCAAGAGCTTTTACAGCTTGGTCGTATGAAGCAATATATGTAACGTAAGTAGAACCTAATGCAGGCCACTGATTACGATAGTTTAAGGTCAAACGAGGACACTTAATAGATCCGGTTAATGCTGGGTTTAAGTATATCGGACTCGCATAAAATTGAGAGAATTGCGGGTCTTGTGCATAGCTTACTTGCCACCCTAATACTAACAGGAATAACCAAACAAATAGTTTCCTTTTATTCATTGTAAAGGTATGTTTCTTCAATCTGCAATTATACAAATAATTTTTTAAAAAACATTAACGTTTCTTAAATTTTTAATTTTTAACGATACAATATTAAATATATTTTTCCGTTTTTCCATGATTATTACTAAATATTTTTTTATTTATGTGGCGTTTTCGTTTTTTTTATCTTATTTTTTTATTCATAATTATCTGTGCAGATAACTTAAATGCCCAGACTTACAACGTTGTTTTAAATTGGAAGCCCAATAAGATTGAGAAAGTAGGTGAGTATAACATTTCCTTTTTATTTTTCGATAATGCATCGTATGCTTATCCCGGAAGTTCAATTCCCGTTTTTATTAAAGATTTTCCACTAAAATCGAATCAATACAAGGCCGAAATAACGAATATTGTTGTTGAGAGAGTTCCGCAAGAAGATCTTAAAAATGTTGATTTAAGTTTGTTAACAACAGATTTTACTTTTAAAAGTACCATTGTGTATGAGCGAAAAAAGCCTTTTTTGAATATAGAATTCATTCCGGTCAGAAAAAATGCAAATGGCGAGTACGAACGAGCTGTCTCGTTTGATATTAATTTAAAAGTCGATAATGCTATACAAAATTCATTTGTTAACGAAAACAAACATGTATATGCCAATAATTCTGTTTTTAGCTCAGGTAAGTGGAAAAAAATTAAAATAACTCAAACCGGTATTTATAAGTTGACGTATTCACAGATTGTTGATATGGGATTTTTATCTCCACAAAATATAAAGGTATATGGAAATGGTGGAGCAATGTTACCTTATTATAATAATTTGCCTTTTATAGATGATGTTCAGCAAATACCTATTTATATTTATAAAGGAAGCGATAATGTTTTTAATTCGGGCGACTATATTTTATTCTTTGCGAAAGCCCCTGTTTATTGGTCATACAACTCTGTTTATCACATGTTTACACATACATTGCACAACTATTCAGACGAGTCATATTATTTTTTAACCGATGATGGTTCGCAAGCTTTGCCAATGTCGCTTGTAGATGAAAATAATTTAAATCCAACTCAAACTATTCAAAGCTTTGACGATTATGTTTATCACGAATTAGAATCGTTTAACTTTATTAAGTCCGGAAGAAATTGGGTTGGAGAGTCTTTTTCAAACAATTTAAATCAAAATTTTTCTTTTGCTGTTTCGAATATTGTTCAAGGCAGTACAGCCTCCGTTAAAGCGGTGGTTTTTGGACGTTCAACGGTAACAAACTCGTTTACTTTCAGCTTAAACGGGCAGAATTTAGGAAACCAATTAATTGCTGCTTTAAACTATAGCGGAACCGGAAATTATGCTAATGGTGAAACCTTTTTAAAAACGACAACCCTTAATGCCGGAAATTCTTTGAATTTTTCAATAACCTACAATAAGCCCGCTCAAGGAGGCGATGGTTGGCTCGATTGTTTTGATATAAATGTTAGGAGAAATTTGATATTCGGAGGTGGTCAGATGTTTTTTAGAGATATCAACTCGGTTGGCATAGGCAATGTAGCTCAGTTTCAGATGACGACGAACAACCCAAATACTCAAATTTGGGATGTTACCAATCCAATGAATCCTTTTGTGGTTCAATCGAGCATTAATGGTTCCCAATTAACTTTTATTGCAAAAGTGGATAGTCTTCGTGAATTTTTGGCTTTTGATGGCACAAGTTTTTTTACTCCAACCGTTGTGGGTGATGTTGCCAATCAGAACCTGCATGGACTGAACAACGTGGATATGGTTATTGTAAGTCATACAAATTTTTTATCTGCTGCCAATGAAATTGCTGAGCTTCATCGCCAAATGGATCATTTAAATGTTGAAGTTGTAACGCCGGATTTAATTTACAACGAGTTTTCTTCAGGTATGACCGATATTTCTGCTATTAAATTTTTCATGAAAATGCTTTACGATAAAGCCGGAAACGATTCATTGAAAATGCCGAAATATCTATTGCTTGTTGGTGATGGTTCGTACGATAACCGACACAATTTTAGTGCTAATACCAATTATATTCTTACGTATCAATCTGTTTTTTCAAATGCTCCGGTAAGCTCTTTTACTACCGACGATTTTTATGGTTTATTGGATGATAACGAATACGAATATGTTGGCAAATTAGATATTAGTGTTGGACGATTGCCGGTTAAAACAATTACAGAGGCAAATGCTTTAGTAAAGAAAATTAAAAATTATTATAACACGACATCCTTAGGCGACTGGAGAAACAGCATAACTTTTGTAGCCGATGACGAAGATTCAAACGAACATATTGGTCAGAGTAATGCATTGGCAACGTTTGTAGATACGCTGTTTCCACAATATAATTTAGATAAAATTTATTTAGATGCTTTTCAGCAAGAATCTACCCCAACAGGCGATCGTTATCCCGGAGCTCACGATGCTATTGAACAACGAATAAGAAAAGGAACATTAATTTTTAATTATACCGGTCATGGAAATGAATATGCACTTAGCCATGAGCATGTTATAATTAATTCGGATATAATAACCTGGACTAATTTTAACATGCTTCCGCTGTTTATTACAGGAACCTGTGAGTTTAGCCACTGGGATGATTATAATCGTACTTCAGCCGGGGAGTTGGTTTTGTTGAATCCAGTAGGCGGTTCTATAGCTATGTTCTCTACTACCAGATTGGTTTATAGCACATCCAATTTTGCTCTTCATAAAAGTTTTTTCGATTATTTGTATCAACGAAATAGCCAGGGCGAATATTTAAGGCTTGGCGATATTTATCGATTAGCTAAAAATCAAACAGGTGGATTAGGTGATATAAACAAACGAAATTTTTCTTTGTTGGGCGACCCTGCTATGCGCTTGGCATATCCGAAAAATATTGTTGTTACAGATAGTATAAATGGTATAGCAGTAAATAATTTTAATGATACGATTAATCCTCTTCAACATATAGTAATTTCGGGTCACGTTGAAGACGTAAATTCAACTATTTTGAATAATTATTCGGGTACAATTTTAGTAACAGTTTACGATAAACCAACAAGTTTAAATACATTAGCAAATGATGGTGGTGCCGTTTTCCCGTTTACCATTCAAAATAATGTTCTTTTTAAAGGTCAGGCTTCGGTTAATAATGGTACGTTTAAAATCGAATTTATAATGCCAAAAGATATACAATATACATCCGGATTTGGAAAAGTAAGTTACTATCTTAGCCCAACATCCGGCACCGATGATGGTACAGGGTATTATAATCGTTTATTAATTGGTGGTGAGGCCCGGAATATTAACGATCATCAAGGACCTCAAATTACGTTGTATATGAATGATGAACGATTTGTAAATGGAGGTATAACAAATGAATCGCCAAAGCTAATTGCAAAATTTTTTGATGATAACGGTATCAATACCGTAAGCAGTAGCATTGGCCACGATATTTGTGCGTATTTAGATGGCAATACTTCTAAAAAAATAGTGCTTAATGATCAGTATGTCAGCGAAAAAGACGATTACAAAAGAGGTAAGGTTATGTATTCGTTGTCAAATTTAGAGCCGGGTGAGCATAAAATTACCGTAAAAGCTTGGGATGTGGTAAACAATTCGTCTGAGTCAACGTTAAGCTTTATAGTGAAATCTTCTGAAAAAATAGAAATAAGCAGAATATTAAATTATCCAAATCCTTTCAGCACCAAAACGTCTTTCTATTTTGAGCATAATCAAGCATCCGGACAGGTAGATGTATTAATACAAATTTTCAGCATTACCGGTAAAGTTGTAAAAACCATTATAAGCTCGTTTTATGCAGATGGCTTCAGAAATCAACCGATTGAATGGGATGGCAGAGACGACTTTGGTGATAAACTTGCTCAAGGCGTTTATTTCTATAAACTAACATTAAGAACTTCCTCTGGAACAGCTGAGAAATTTGAAAAGCTGGTAATTTTAAGATAAACTAATTTTTTGGCAGAGCATCATAAAATACTTCTAAAACTTTATTTCGTACTCCTAATGTATTGATTTTTTTATTTTCTGCACAGGGATAAACACGGTTAGATAAAAATATGTATATAAGTTGCTCTTTGGGGTCAATCCAAATGCAGGTGCCTGTAAATCCTTGATGCCCATAAGTAAGCAGCGACGCTTTTGATGTTACAGGCGAATCTTTATCAGGATTGGGTTCGGGTTTGTCAAAACCAAGTCCTCTGCGGTTCAACGGACAATTGTAGCACGATGTAAATAGCTTAATAGTGGAGGGCTTTAGGTAGGTGTCACCACCATATTTTCCATTCCAAAGTAGCATCTGACCAATTTTAGCTAAATCGTTAGCGGTTGAAAATATGCCAGCATGCCCTTGAATACCATTCGTTAGCGAGGCTCCGGGATCGTGAACATATCCCCAGATAAGTTGTTTTCTAAATTCTTTGTCTATTTCGGTCGGTGCTATTTGATGTTTAGAAAATTTTAATAGTGGATTATACATCGTGGAAGAGCATCCTAACGGTTGATAGAATTTTTGCCGGCAAAAATCATCTAAGCTTTGATGACTTTGCTTTTCAATAATTTCTTTTAAAATATAAAATCCTAAATCGCTGTAAACATATTTTTTTGATGCTAGTAGTTTGGATGTGAAGATTCTATTATATATGGTGTCTTTCATCCCCTTGCTGGCAAAAAGACTGTCGGCAACTTGGTATGGAAAATCGTTTGAATAAGATTTTGAAAAATAAAGATATTTTTTGGAACTATCGCGAATCATTGATTTATAAAAGGGTATCCAAGCTGTTAATCTGGCTTGATGAGCCAAAATATCGCCTATCGAAAGATGTTCTTTGTCTGTGTTCTTTGCAAGTGCAAGATAGTCGCCCACTTCTCCATGAATATCAATTTTATTCTGTTCGTATAAAGCCATCGTTGCAATAGTAGTGGCTGCTATTTTTGTAACCGATGCAATATCATATAACGTGTTGATCGAATTGGGTAAACTATCATAGAAGAGCTTTCCGAAGGCCTTATGATAAAACACTTTACCATCTTTTGCAACCAAAACTTGACAACCGGGGAAAGCTTCTAATGCAATAGCTCTGTTTATAATGCTATCTGCTTTTTTTAATGATTTTGATGATATTCCCAATTCTTCGGGAATAGTGTATTTAAGACGGATACATTTTTCTATTTCAATACCGAAATTAAACCCATATTTATTGCTTACATTAACAGGAAGTTTGCCTTTTGCAACAATGCCTCCAAAAATAAGCTGAGCAGTTGATTCTTGTGATATGGGAGTCGATTCGTATGCCATTATTAATCCTTTGATGCTTTTTAATTCCGGGATTATTTTTAAGCTATATGGGCTGGCAAATGAAACGAGAATGATTTTTTTGTTGAGCTTATCAATTTCCTTTAATAAATTAAGGCTTTCGCTGCTAAAGTTAAATGTTCGGAATGAATATCGGTTGGTTTGGTGCAACGATGATATAATGAGATTATAATTTTTAAGCGAATCAATTATTTTATTTATTTGAACGGGACTTGCTTTTTCGGGAAGATTGATACTATCGATGGATGCATACAGCGATAAATAATTATAAAAGACGTTAGAATTTTTAGGTTCTAAATTTAGAAATGCAATTTTTAAACTGTCGAGACGTTGAATGGGTATAATTTTATCGTCGTTTTTTAATAAGGTAAGCGACTCTTCGGTTAATTTCCTTATAAGTAACTGGTCGTTGATGTTATTTAAGTCTTTATATAGATTAGTAGTGTCAATATATTGACATTGGTGAAGTCCTGACCAGTATTTTAACATGAGAACTTTTTTTACATGAGCATCGAGTTCGTCTTGACAAAGAATGCTGTCGTAAACGGCTTCTTTAATGTATTGTATTGCCCATGGAATTTCTTCGGGATAAAGTAAGATGTCGTTGCCGGCAAGTAATGCTTTTAGTGCAGCCATTCCGGGCTTAAAGTATTTGGTAGCCCCTTTCATGTTTAGTGCATCGGTAAAAATTACCCCTTGAAATCCCATCTCATTTCTGAGTAAATCGGTAACAACTTCGTGCGAGAGGGTAGTAGGGCGTTTGTTTACAGGGTCTAAAGCAGGGACATCTAAATGTGCTACCATTATTCCGCCAATTCCTTCTTTTATCATCTCTTTAAATGGGAATAGTTCGAGGCTGTCCAACCTTTTTCGGCTAAAACCAAGGTAAGGAAGGTCATGATGCGAATCGGTTTGGGTGTCTCCATGTCCGGGGAAGTGCTTACCAACAGCTAGTACATGTTCATCTTGCATTCCTCTCATGTAGTAGATGGCTTTTTCTACTACTAGCGTTTTATTGTCGCTAAACGAACGCAAATTGATGACAGGATTTAGCGAATTGTTGTTAACGTCTAAAACAGGAGCAAAGTTGATTTGCATGCCTAAGCGTTTTAAATGACGTGCAATGGCTTTCCCCATTTCATATATTAATTCGTTATCGTGTATTGCACCTAATGCCATTTGTATTGGAAATGAAAGTACGCTATCCATTCTCATAGCCAGCCCCCATTCTGCATCAATGCTCATTAATAGGGGGATTTTTGCTCCTTCTTGTAGATAATTACTCATGAGAGCTAACTGTTTAGGACCGGACTTAAAAAAGATAACTCCCCCTACTTTATAATCTCTAACATAGCTCTTTACTTGTTCCCAATGTTTTTTGTCTTTTGTTGGATGAGCGTCAACCATTATTAGTTGACCAATTTTTTCATCAAGATTAAGCGTATTTAAAACCGAATCTGCCCATATTTCTGCTTTTTGGCTGTTTATTACACACGGTTTATCTTTTTTGGAATTAATACGTTGTGTTTCGTTTATATCTATAATAAACGAACTGTTTATTAATGTAAATCCAACTACAATGCTTATAATAACCCATTTTGACATATTTTCAAAATTAGCTCTATTTGCATGCTTTGATAATAGGTCTCTATGTTATTTTTTTAACAATTCTTCGTTGAAAAGTATTCCGTTCATGTCATTAAATTTTTATTCGTCAAATATTTTAATCTTTTAGTCAAAAAATTTATTACTGTCTTGCTAAATTCAAAAAATCGTTTTATATTTGAACAATATAATCAAAAATTAAAAGTCATGAAAAAAATTATACTTATTTGTTTTAGTCTGCTTCCTTTAATGTTTCTAGGACAAACGTATAAAGTTGGTCATAAGCAAATAACTTATACCGATCCTAATCGAAACAACAGAAGCATACAAACAGAAATATATTATCCTGCTAATACAGCCGGTGATAATGTTGCTATTTCGAGCGGACAATTTCCTGTACTAATTTTTGGTCATGGTTTTGTGATGGGCTGGGATTCATATCAATGGTTGTGGGATAGCATTGTGCCAATGGGTTATATTATGGCTTTCCCAAGAACCGAAGGGAGCATAAGCCCGAGCCACACTGAATTTGGATTGGATTTAAGATTTTTAAACGAAAAATTTAAAACTGAAAATACAACATCAACTTCATTTTTCTATCAGCATGTAGCAAATACAAGTGCTATAATGGGACATTCTATGGGTGGCGGTTCCTCGTTTTTAGCTGCAGAAAATTATACAAATTTTACAACGCTAATAAATTTTGCTGCTGCTAAAACTACACCATCAAGTATAACTGCCGCAGCTCATGTTACCGTACCATTGTTAATGTTTATTGGTGAAAACGATGGCGTTGCAAAACCGGCAGATCATCAAATTCCTATGTACGATAGTTGTTTAAGCAGTTGTAAAACACGTGTAACAATTAAAGGAGGCGGACATTGCTACTTTGCAGGATATAATTTTAATTGCAGCTTTGGAGAAAGTACAACTAGTCCTCAACCAACTATAACACGCGAAGAACAACAGTCGAGAGTGTGGTATCTGTTAAAACCATACATTAATTATATGCTTAAAGGAAATGCTTCTGAAGGGGCATTGTTTTTAAGCAGATTAACCAATAACTCCGATATTACTTATGTCCGTAGTTGTAATACGTTAGTTAACGAAGAAAATATCAATAAAGGTTTTGTTTTCCCCAATCCGGTTTCAGAGCAATTAAATATATATTTGCCTCAAAATGAGAGTGAAGTAAGATATTCAATCGTAGATATTATGGGGAATGAACTTTTAAGCGGGGAAATATATAATAGTATGAAATCTATTTCTGTCGAAAATTTGAATAACGGTATATATTTTATTAGGTTGTTTAATAATTTTGAACAAACGAATATTAAATTCATTAAGGAATAATTTTGAAAGTTCTAAAAAACAGCTTAATTTTATGCCGAAAAACAATTATTCAAATTTTATGACAGAAGATAAAGACGCTGTAAGAGAACAAATCATTAATTCGGCCTCCGTAGTTTTTGGAAGGTTTGGTTACAAGAAAACGACCATGGACGAAATCGGAATGGCTGCCGGCAAAGGCAAAACTGCTATTTATTATTATTTCAAGAACAAGGAAGATGTATTTAAAGCTGTAGTAGAACGTGAAGCAATCCAGTTGGAAAAATCGTTGTACGAAGCAATTGCTGATAAGAACACACCCGAAGAAAAACTTAAAGCATATTTCTATGCTCGTATGCGAACAATGCTCAATTTGTCTAACTTTTATGATGCAATGAAAAACGAACTGTTAGATCATTTACCTTTTATAAATAAAATACGTACCGAAGTCGATCAAAAAGAATTGGCTTTAGTTAAAGCAATACTCGAAGAAGGTGTTAATCGAGCGCAGTTTGAATTAAAAGATTTGGATATGGCAAGCCAAACTTTGGTTACAGCATTAAAAGGACTTGAAATACCCTTGTTTGTTGAAAATAAAGTTACAAATATGAGTCTATATATAGACCATTTAATACATATTATCTGTTATGGTCTAATTAAACGATAAAGCTGTTACATAAAGTAGTAGCTGTTTTTTCATGGTTTTTCGATTTGGTTTGGTTAAGGTGGCTTGTGAAAGTCGCCTTAATCTTTTTATGCAAGTTAAAAAAAATTAAAATATATGTTATAAAGCAATAAATTATTTGAATCGTTCTAAATAATAATTATATTTGTACAAATTTAAAAATGTATAATTATGAAATCTGACATTGAAATTGCTCAAGCAGCTAAAATGAAACCAATCGTCGAAATAGCTAAAATATTAGGACTTCCTGAAGATGAAATAATCCCTTACGGTAAATATAAAGCAAAAATTCCGTTAAAGTTGATAAATGAAGAAAAAAGAAAAGAAAATAAACTGATACTCGTTACTGCAATAACTCCGACTCCCGCAGGTGAAGGAAAAACTACTACATCTATAGGTTTAACTCAAGCAATGAATCGTATCGGCAAAAAAACAACGGTTGTTTTAAGAGAACCTTCACTCGGTCCTGTTTTTGGTATAAAAGGAGGAGCAGCCGGAGGTGGTTACAGCCAGGTATTGCCCATGGAGGAGATTAATTTGCATTTTACCGGCGATATCTCAGCAGTAGAAAAAGCACACAATTTATTATCGGCATTGATTGACAATAATCTTCAAAGCAAAAAAAGAGGCTTAGGAATTGACCCAAGAACCATTCGTTGGAAACGTGTAATGGACATGAATGAAAGAGCATTGCGAAAAATCGTTGTTGGTTTAGGCGGAACTGCAGATGGTGTTCCACGCGAAACGGGTTTTGATATTACTGCAGCATCAGAAATTATGGCAATTTTATGCTTGTCGAAAGATATTAACGACTTAAAAGAAAAGTTGGGAAATATCTATATTGGAGATACTTGGGAGGGCAAACCTGTTTTTGCCCGCGATTTAAAAGCACAAGGAGCCATGGCTGCATTATTAAAAGAAGCAATCATGCCTAACTTGGTTCAAACTATAGAAGGAAACCCTGCTATAATTCACGGTGGTCCATTTGCTAACATTGCACAAGGAACAAATTCGATTGTTGCTACTAAAATGGCCTTGTCATTTTCAGATTATGTGGTTACTGAAGCAGGTTTTGCCAGTGATTTAGGTGCAGAAAAGTTTTTTAATATCAAATCACAAATTGCAGGTCTATATCCCAATGCAACGGTTTTAGTTGCAACGGTAAGAGCATTAAAATACCATGGAGGAGCTAAATTGGCCGATTTAAATAATCCGGATATCAATGCCGTAACGAAGGGATTAGAAAATCTTGATAAACATATAGAAAATCTTAGCTTCTTCAATTTAAAGCCAACGGTAGCCATAAACCGCTTCCCCTCTGATACGGACGAAGAGTTGAATGTAGTAAAAAAACATTGTCAGGATATGGGCGTAGATGTTTCGATTATAGAAGTATGGGCAAAAGGCGGAGCCGGTGCAGAAGAATTAGCAGAAATTGTTTCAAAAAAAGCCGATTCGTGCAAGACGTGCTTCAAGCCTTTGTATGATTTTGAATGGAGTGTAGAGCAAAAAATTGAAACCATTGCTACTAAAATGTATGGAGCTAAAAATGTTGAATATTCGCTTCAAGCAAAACAAACCATTCAGAAAATTAACGAACTTGGTTTTGATAAATTTCCGATTTGTATGGCTAAAACGCAAAAATCGCTCTCGGATGATCCGGCAAAAAAAGGACGTCCTCGCGATTTTACCATCAAAATTAGAGAAATAGAAATAGCTGCCGGAGCCGGATTTATTATTCCTATTGCCGGTACTATTATGCGTATGCCAGGATTACCGGATATACCTAGTGCAGAAGTAATTGATATTGACAACGACGGAAATATTTCCGGATTGTTTTAATAATATTTAAGGGCATTGAAAAATCAATGCCTCGTTTTTTTTAGTAGATTTACGCTTGTAAATAATTAAATAAATTACTACGTTTGCACACAATATGAAGTGGTATTTAACTATATTATTCGCGGTTATTCTTTATTCTATATCTATTGCTCAAAAAATAGTTAAATACGATGATTTAGACGAAATTAATGGTGTTTTTTACGAACAAGATTCAAAGACTCCGTTTACAGGAAAATGTATTACTACTTTTCCAAGTGGGAAATTGGGTATGGGAGGATATTTTAAAGATGGTTTGCGCGATGGTGAGTGGATTTGGTTTTACGAAAACGGCAATAAAAAAAGGTATTGCGTATATAAAAACGGAATAAAACAAGGGGCTTCCATTTTTTATTATAAAAACGGTCAAAAAAAATCTGAAATTATTTTCGATAACGATAAAAATATTCGTCAAACTTCGTGGGATGAAAAAGGTAATAAGATAGATAATCCCACTTTTTCTTCTTTTCAATAAATATATTGCTTTACCACTTTTTTTTAAAGCTTAATTCTTGTATTTTTGCTCAATGGATTTATTGTTGTTGATAAAAGGTATTATTATCGGGCTTTCAGCTTCTATTCCATTAGGTCCTGTGGGGTTAGTTTGCATTCAAAAGACATTGAACAGTAAGACAAGAAATGGATTTATTGCGGGTGCAGGAGCTGCTATGGCAGATACATTTTTTGCCGTTGTAGCAGCTTTTGGTATTAGTGCAGTACATAATTTTATTGAAACACAACAATTATTTCTACGTTTGGCCGGTGGCATTATTTTACTTTTTTTAGGTTTAAAGTTTTTTTTAACTAATCCGGCTATTCAAATTCGTAAGCAACGAAATAAAACCAATAATTTATGGGCAGATTTTGTGTCCGTATTTTTGTTGACCTTATCTAACCCAATAACGGTAGTCGTGTTTGGTGCCGTTTTCGCCGGATTTGGAATTATACCCAAAGAAAGCAGTTGGTTTGATATGATTATGTTAGTGTCCGGAGTTTTTTCGGGAGCGATGCTTTGGTGGATTTCCTTGGTTTATATTATTAATATGTTTAGAAAAAAATTCAGGCTAAGGCGACTTTGGTGGATGAATAAAATAATGGGTGTTGTGATAACTCTTTTTGGTTTATTTGCCTTGGTTTCAGCATTTTTTTTAGAATTTTAACTGTGTTTGTTCATTCATTACATGTTCGCGTTCTATTTTTCCATCTGCCATATGAAAAACCTTGTCTGAGATTCCCGACAAATCCGAATTATGTGTAACAATAACAAAAGTTTGAGAAAAATGTTCTCGTAACGATAAAATCAGCGAAAAAAGTTCTTGTGTGTTGGCAGAATCTAAATTTCCTGATGGTTCGTCGGCAAAAATAACTTCCGGATTATTGATCAGTGCACGGGCAATAGCCACTCTTTGGTTTTCGCCTCCCGATAGTTCGTGGGGTTTGTGATCCATTCTGTGTTCAATGTTCATAAACTCGCAAAGCTCTTTTGCTTTTTTTTCGACTTCGTTTTTTGATTTTCCCGAGATATAACCGGGTATGCAAATATTTTCAAGCGCTGTAAACTCAGGTAAAAGATGGTGAAACTGAAAAACAAATCCTATTTTTCTGTTTCTAAATTTAGAGAGTGCAATGTCTTTTAATTTATGAACATTTACACCGTCAATAATAACGGTTCCCTTGTCGGGGTGTTGCAATGTACCCAAAATTTGTAATAATGTAGTTTTTCCTGCACCGCTTACCCCTACAATAGAAACTATTTCGCTTTTGTTGATGGTTAGCGAAACGTTTTTCAGTACTTGTAGTGTTCCATACGATTTTGATATGTTTTCCGCTATGATCATTTTTAAATTCCTAAGCAAAGATACAAAAAAACGCTAAGCATTTTGTACCTAGCGTTTTTTTGGAGTGAAATAAATATTTTATTTATTACCATTATTAGGTTGTTGGTTTTGAGGTTGGTCTTTTTTCAACACATCACCGGTTACGCGTAAAGTGATATTAGCATTGTCGGGGTCATTGGTTATAACAGTAACTGTTTTGTTTTGTTTTCCGGGTTTCCCTGATGAGTTAAAAGAAGTTTTAATGGTGGTCGATTTTCCTGGTTTAATAACAGTTTCGGCCGGTGTAACAGCTGTGCAACCGCATGAAGCCTTTACTTTACGAATAATTAAATCGCTTTTCCCATCGTTTGTTAACACAAATTCATAGTCTTTAACATCACCTTCGGTACATGTACCAAAGTTAAATTCTTTGGTGTTAAAATTAGCTTTTGGTGCATTTGCTCTTTGTTCGGGTGTGAGTTTTGAAAAATCTTCTTCAATGGTTGCACTTATAGAAAGACGATTATTGGGATCAGATTTTCCGTTTAACATTATATCTACACGGTCCATTACAAAGCCCCATTCTTTTTGTTTATTTCCATCATATGTTACAACGATATTACCTTTTTGATTGGGTTTTAATTCAGCGGGAACTGCTTTTACGCTTAAATGTTCTGGTATATTGTTGAACGTAAGTTTAATGTTTTCAGCCGATGTGTTTACAATTTGAACGCTATCGGTTTTAACTTGATTATTGAAAACTTTAATAAAAGCAAGGTGATTGGTTTTTAAACGAATACCACCTATTTGCATTGGGTAATCGTCTTCAATAGTTCTGGGTTTGGGTGTAACTTCACCTTTAATGATTAAAACAACGTTAGAATTTTCGGCATTGCTGGTAACTGTAATCGATTTGTTAAAAGGTCCGGGACGTCCTTGGGGATTGTAGGTTGCTTTTACAAAACCTTTTTTGCCTGGCAATACAGGGTCTTTAGTCCAATCGGGGGTCGTACATCCGCACGAAGCTTTTACGTTTTGAATAATTAAGGGTTGAGCTCCGGTGTTTGTAAAAGTAAATTCTTTTGTAACAGGGCCTTTTTCTTCGGCAATTTTACCAAAGTCATAGGTTTCTTCGGTAAAAGTAATTTTAGCACTTTGCGTTTGTGCTATTAATGCAAAACTTCCTAATAGGAACATTAAAATTAATACATTTATTTTTTTCATAGCTAAAAAATTTATTAATCGATCGTTAAAAACAAAAATTTGACCAAAAGTAATACTACTTATTATTAAAACCAACTTTTAACGTATGTATTTAACACTTTTTAATTTATACTTCAATACCCATTATGAGAATGTCGTCAATCTGAACTTGATTTTCTTTCCAGGAGAGCAATCGTTTTTGAAGTTCAGCTTGTTGTATAATCATGGGTATGTTTTGCATTTCTTCAAGCCAGTGAATAAGTCCGCTTACTTTAAGTTTTTGTTCGTTATAACTAAATTGATCGGGCAAGCCATCGGTAAATAAATAGAATCTATCCCCTTTGTAGAGTTTTATTTCAGTATCCGTAAAAACTTTTTGAATGTGATATTTTGAAAATCCGATGGAATTGCGATTGCCTTTATAATAGGTCCATTTCCCTTCCGAAAAAATAATTAATGGTCGCATGGCAGCGCTATAGGTAAGAATGTTGGTTTCTTGGTCGAATAAGCAGACGGATAAATCTAAACCATCTTGAGTTTCTGAGTTGTCTTGATTAAAGATTCCCGAAATTTCTTTGTCTAATTTATACAGCAATTCACTTGGACGTATGCTTTCTTGAAGGTGAAGAATATCTTTTAAAATTGTACTGCTAATGAGCGACATAAAAGCACCGGGTACGCCATGACCGGTAGCATCAGCACATATAAAGATAAATTTATTGCCAAAAGGATGAAACATATAGAAGTCGCCGCTAACAATATCGCGTGGTTGATAGAATACAAAAGAGTTTGGAAAGTTTTCGTGTAAAATTCTGAGTGATGGCAATATTGCTTCCTGAATTCTTTTTGCGTATTGAATACTATCTGTAATGTCTTTATTTTTATGTTCAATTAGCTCTTTTTGTTTAACTACTTCTTTGGTTCTTTGGTCGAGTTTTTCTTTCAATATTTTTTCCATTCTGCGGAGGTTTCGCTCACGAATTTTGATAATTAAATAAAATATGTAAGCAATTGCGATGACGGCTAAAAGTATAAACCACCAACGCTTATAAAATGGAGGTAAAATGCGTATAACAATTGTATAGGGCTTTTTTGAAACTACTTTGTCGTAGTTGTATGCTAATACTTTAAATGTATATACACCTTCGTCGAGGCGAGGGTAGAGAGCGGTTCTATTATTTGTTATTTCAGACCAACCTGCATCATAGCCTTCGAGCATGTATTGAAATGTTACACCTTCTGATTCTCGCAGGGAAATTCCGGTAAATGAAAATTGTATTTTATAGCGTCCGGATTCTAATTCGATATACGGGTCTATGGTATTTTCTACATCGTTTATTTTTATGCTTGTAACAAGAACTGTTGGCGGGTGTTTATTGATAATGGATTTTTTAACATCGTAGCGTAATATACCTTTCGTTGTTCCAAACCAAACGGAGCCATTTTTATCAACACATATAGAATTGGGGTTACAATCGGCATATAAGCCGATGTTTTTAGAAAATGTGCGAATAGCGTTGCCTTTAATTGAAGAAATTCCTTGTCGATGTCCTACCCATATTGTTCCGGACTCATCTGAAGCAACGCTGTAGGTATAATCTGAAAATAACCCATTACTGGCTGTATAATTGTATATAGCGGTGTCTATTTTAAAAACTCCGTTGCCGTAAGTGGCAATCCATGTTTGTTTTTTGTTGTCAACACAAATGGCATTGATTTTTAATATGTCGTTTATGTTTATTTTATTCAACGTTATTTTTTGCGAAATGAAATTGTATTTTGTAATAAAGTTGGTAGGTGTAACAATCCATACATTTTCTTGTACATCGCATAATACCTGATTAATATAATTATGTGGCAATCCTTCGGCGGTAGTTATTTTTTGATATTCGTAACCTTTTTCTTCGGTGTTAAAAATCAATAAGCCATTTTTTGTTCCGACGCATTTGAACGTCCCAAATCCATCAATAGAGCTAATGTTATTTTGAAGTTCGTCTTGAAAGAAGATGTGTTTAATTATTTTTCCTGACACTAAATCGAGCAAAAAAAGACCCTTGTTTTCTGTTCCCATCCATAGAATAAGATTGTTGTCCACAAAAAGGCTGTTTATTTTCAGCCCTTGTAATTCTTTAATTTCAAATAAATTATATTGCTGGGGAGCATTGATATTGATTCGATAAATTTTGCCGTCGTTGGTAGCCCCAAGCAGAAACTCGTTGTAGTTGTAAAGCGAAGTAAACGATAATTCGTTGTTGTTAATTTTTTGAAGCAGTTGACTAAAAGCGCTTTCGTAATATTGAAATAAGCCGCTTCCATAACTTCCTATCCATAAATTGTTTTCGCGGTCGAAAAATAATTTTCGTATTTGCAT
>DAOOWN010000041.1:0-24212 GCA_035371305.1 Bacteroidales bacterium | reverse complement strand
CCATAGCTTTAAAAATGGCATACAACCCCGCTAAAAAATTTAATATAAAAGATAGAGGTGAACTGAAAGTCGGGAATTATGCCGATATAACTGTTGTTGATTTGAATATAAAATCAGCCGTAAAGAAAGAAAATTTGCTTTATAAGTGCAAATGGTCTTTTTTTGAAGGAGTAAACTTTACTTCGAGTGTTGTCTTTACAATTGTAAATGGGAATATCGTTTTCGAAAATGGCAAATTAAATGACCATTTTAGAGGGATGCTCATCGAGTACAATCAAACTAAGTAAAAACGGCATCTCCATCACCATCAAAAATGGCAAGCTGATGGGTATCTTGTAATTTCTGCGCTAATTCTTTTGTGATTTTAAAATACCTTTTAATGGGCTTCTTATATAAATATCGAAATCTTAGATTTTTAATTATTTCTGATGGTAAGAATAATGTAATATACGAAGCATCTTTTTGAGTAATTAAAGTTGAAATAGATTTAGAAACTAACGGTGCGTTGAGAGTAGAGAATAGTACATATGGAATTTTCAAATGTCCATTCCTCAAATTGTATTTAAGAAAGCCCACATTGTCAATATGCTGAGTAAGTTTTATAAATTCCGATTCAAATTGCAATTCTTCGCTTGAAAAATGATATTTCATCGACTCTGGGCTCTTTTCACTCACTTGTTTTATCCAAGGATAATTTTCAATCCATTCAAATTCCTGCTTTGCCCTTTTGAATCCAGTAGGTACGTTAAAAGTATTGCAATCATTAAAATTAATTTCAGAAGGTATGGCTTTTTCAATCGTAAAATCTACTTGGGTTTTAGTTATAAATGGCAACCAAAAAAAGTTGAATACGAAATCCATTGCTTTAAATAGTTTTTTTAGTTTAGCCCATTTTGCATACCGAAGCGGCAATATGTCTCCCAAACACATTTTCCTATAAAACCTATAACCTACCAAATCCGGTAAATCGTCGAATATTCCGAGTTTTTGGTATAAAATACCGGCTTCTTTTGTGAAATTTGTAATAAGTATATGATGATGATACCGCTCAAATGCTTCTAAAACCATCTTTTTAGCAATACCCTTTCCCCTTGCCTGGGGGCTAACCCAGATACAACTCAACCAACCTGCATGAAATATTTCCCCCGATTTTGAATAAATATCATCGGGCAAAATGCCTAAATATCCTAAAAGCGTTTCTTGTTCGTAAGCAAGAATTAATAAAGTATCGTCATGGTGTGCTCTTGGGTTATGAATATGCGACCATGCCCTATGTTTTGATATTGGCAATACGGGCATTTTTGAGTATCTATCTGATTGAATGAATGATGCGAGCTGGCTTTTATTTAATGATTGTAATTCTATCATCGTTTTATATACTTTTTGCCTAACATATATTTAATTGAATAATAAAGGTACTCTGATTTTATCATTTTTGAAGCAGATTTTGCATATTTTTTTTCCATGGGTATTCGTTGAATATGAAAAGGCGTTACATCGTTATTTATTCCGGCACCTCCAAAAGACAGATTAATGCTATTATGAAGTTGTAAGATAAAATCTTTTGCTATGCCTGAATCGGTAAATGGGAAGGCAAAAAGTTTGAGTTTCTGAGGGCAATGGATATTTATCCAATCGAACGATTTTTCGAGTTGTAACCATCGTTCTGCTTCGCTTAACGATTGAAACTCGGCATGATTCGTACCATGCGAACCAAACGCAACATCTGCTTTGCTCATTTCATTGATTTGTTGTACAGTTAAGTATGGTTTTTCTTCCCTTAAAAACGTTTCTTCGTTAATATCGCAAATAGGAAGTAACCGATCTAATATTTTACTCTGCTTATAACCAATTTTTAATAGAATAGTTGAAAGTGATTCTCCTGTATAACCCAAATCGTTTAATAGAGCATAAATTGGCTTATTAAGCATGGGTTGATTTTCTATAGCACTCAAAATCATCGCTGTTTTAAATCGATAGAAAAGTGATGTATTATCTACAAAATCTGTATTTAGAAAAACTATTGCTGGTACTCCTTTGCGTTTAAGAATGGGGAAAGCATTTTCGTAAACACCCGATAATCCATCGTCGAAAGATATGACAAAAGAAGGATCTTTAGGGTTTTCATTATTTATAATATATTGGTAAGCATCGAAGACACTAATGGGTTTAAAATGCTGCAAAAGAAAATCAACTTGTTTTTCAAAATCTTTTTTATTGATTGGCGAATAGAGTGGATTGATATAACTTAGTGCTTGAACGCTAACAGTGTGATAAAAAGGAAAAATGATTTTTTTCTTGGTCATTGCTGACCAGCATTTCACAGAAAAAGGTGCAGATAAAAAACCACCATATCGAAAAAATGGTTCTTTCATTTTAATTGTGATAAAATAAAATTCATGATTTGATCTTTTGCGCCTGGATGAAACCAATGATATTCTTTATCTCGTCTAAACCATGTAAGTTGCTTTCGTGCGTACTTGCGTGTGTTCCTTTTAATTAAATCAATGGCTTCTTCAAGTGTAATTTTATTATCAAAATAGTCAAAAAGTTCCTTATATCCCACTGTTTTTAATGCAACCAAGTTTTTAAAAGGATAATAATGCTTCACTTCTTCCACTAACCCTTGCTTTATCATTATGTCCACCCTATTATTTATTCGATCGTATAAAAGTTCTCGAGGCATGTCTAATGCTATTTTCAGCATTTTATAAGGTCTCGATTTTGATTGTCTTTTTAGAAACGATGAGTATGGCATGCCAGTTTGAAGGCAGACTTCTACTGCTCGCAAAATTCTATTTTTATTACTTAGGTCAATTTTTTGATATGTTTCAAAATCGAGCTTTTGCAATTGTGCTCTCAACCACTCCAATCCTTTTTCAGAAAGTTGACGGTTCAAGTCATCTCTAAGTTCTGTATCAATATCGGGCATATCATCAATGCCTTTAACTACCGCATCTATATAAAGCCCCGATCCTCCGACTAAAACTACAGCTCGATTTGTTTTAAAAAATTCACTTAGCCTGGCATTTACATCGTTTTCGTACTTGCTTACATTATAATAATCGTGAATGGATAAAAATTGTACGAAATGGTGTTGTACTTTTTTTAATTGCTCTTCGGAAGGAGGTGCAGTACCAATTTTAAGTTCTTTATAAAATTGTCGGCTATCGCAGCCAATAATGCACGTATTAAGCTTATGTGCAATATCAACGGCTAAATCTGTTTTTCCGATAGCCGTAGGTCCGGCTAAAATAATCAACAACGATTTGTCGTCAGGAGGCATTTATAAGTCTTCTTCATCATCTTCCTCACCCACATCATCCAAATCTTCTTCGTCTTCGTCAAATTCTTCCTCAAAATCATCTTCGACAGATTCTTCATCCAAATCGTCATCATCTAATTCTAAATCAAATGGCTCTGCGATTTCTTTATCTATAGGCAAATCAGGAATGTCATCTAACTCATCATCCAAAATCGGCAATGGTTTGGCAAGACGAGGCGAATCGAAATCATCATCTTCGTCGTCATCAAAAATGCTGCTTTTTTTAGTTGATTTCTTGCCAATTTGTGGGGGAATTTCACCTCCAAAATCGGTACAAACAGGGTAATACATATTAGGCGATTCGGGTCTTGTTTCTTCCAATTCTATTTTAAAACCTCTATCGTTTACATAATCAATTATATAAATAAATTTTTGATGAGCATCTTTTACATAGTCGCTTAGTTTTGCGTTTTCCATGGTAACCACAACTTCCATAGTACTATTGCCCATATCGATCAATGGAATTTCTTTCATTTTTTTCCAACTATGGCTTGCAACAAAAAACGAAGCTAAATGACTACGATCGTATTCCAATTCATCTTGAATCAAATCGTGCAAATCGTAAAAAGTCTGCTCCGACAAGATTTCGATGTCCATATAAAATTTGCTATCCTCGTCTGAAAAAACCTTAAACTTATAAACCATATCTATATTTGAATTAAAAATTTTACAATATCTATATTATCTGCATATTCCCATAATTCGGGGCGTTGAGCTTTACCTAATTCAATGCTCTTTAAATATTTATTGTTCTTACTGACAATACATTGAATTTGCTGAGCCATTGCCTCAAATTTTGGGGCTAATATACAAATATCTGAATAATACTCATAAAAAATTACACCAAGTGGAGAAGAAATTTGATTACTTTCTTTTAACATCACAAAACCACCGTCAATAAAAGGTTCTTTATTGATTAAAAAAAGTGATTTTTGATATTCGTAATTATTAAGATAATGATGGTTGTAGAATAAATGATCCCATTTTTTTAATGCATTCATTAAGTTCGAAAAATCGAACTCCTTAGGCAAATAAAGCTTAGAAACACTCCGACAACCCAAACCAAAATAGGTAAAAATATCGTTAGCCAGCAACTCTAATTCCTCTTGTGTTTCATCTCCGGTTAATACGGCAACTGCATTACGGTGGTGTCTAAAAACATGCGGGTATTTGCCAAAATAATATCCAAAATATTGTTGCGACAAATTGTTTCCTGTAGCAATAACAGCATCAAAACCATGAATTGGCTTTTCTTTTATAAATTCAACCCTTGATTTTGCCGCAGGTAAAAATGAACATACAATATTCCATAATACTACTGGCAGGCGTGCATCTTTTGACGATAACTTTACCAATGCATAATGACCCGATAAAAAAACCGATACGATGTCGTGAAAAGAGACCAGGGGTATATTTCCCGCTGAAATGATTGCAATTTTTTTAGAGTTGATGGAACTTAAATCTTTTTTATAAGGTTCTAACCAATTATTTAACTTGTCAATAGTTAACTCATTTGCCCAATATTTTAATGCAAATAGCACATTTTGCTCTGTAAAAAAAGGATTGTAATTACATTCGTTCTTTATGGTTTGGTCTAAAATAGAAGTCCAAAAACTTACTGTCCCTATACCTGATTTTTTAAATTCAAAATAGGAACGTAAAACTTCGCCTAATTTATTTAGCCCCTCAATCCTTTCCTCTAATTGCATAACTAATAATTTACACTATCCCATGGGAAAGAAGAAAAAGCTGTTGATAAAGCAGCACCAATGATCAAAAAGTAAATAATAATGAACACTAAATATAAAGCAGATAATGATAAACCAATAATTGCACAAATATATCCGGCATTAAGATTTTTATATGAACCAAGAGTATATTTTTCAGGTTCTGCTTTATATAATTTCTTTGATTTACTTGCTAAAACTAAAGAAATTATTCCCAGTGTAATACCTACAACACCATAACACCAGCAAAGTGCAATAGATATAATACCCATAACTAAAACTCCGGTTGAATTTGGTAACGGTATTTGTGATACTGGACTGCTTTGATTTTGATTTACGATTTGATTTTCATTATTTTCCATAATTGCATTTTTAAATTTTGTACAAAAAAAAGAACTTTTTATGAAAAAATCAACTCTTTATTAATATTTATTTTTTTATTGAGCCTTAACCAAATCGTCGTACTGCAAATCTCCAACAACAAAATGATGGATGATATCGCGGTATTTATCGTATGTTAGTAGAACCGGAATATCTGAATGATTAGCACCGGGAGTCCTAACGCCATATTTTTTTACTCCTCTATAATTTTTAAAAACAACTTCGCCATGTGTCTTCATCGAAATAAAATCGTCATTTATACCATGAAACCATAAAAAAGGTTGGTTTACCGATTTTATTTCTTCGGCGTTATCAATTTTCAGTTCCATTACATACGATCCCGGAAGTGCTATTCCGGTAGCATCCTGGTAAAAAACTTCAGCAGAAGCAAAAGGAGCCTCTAAAATTATTTTAGATGGAGTTAATGAACGTGGTTTTGCCGATAATTCTGTAGCCGGAGCCGTTCCCATGCTAAATCCGTATATCATCAAACGGTCGCTTGTTAAGCCCTTTTGTTTCAGCCATTGCATGGCAGCGTCGGCATCAGCATATAGCCCACTTTCGCTTGGTTTTCCCTCAGATAAACCAAAACCACGATAATCAAAGGTCATTACTCCATAATGATGCTTACCTCCTACCCATGCCAACAACTGTGCTCGAGGGTAATAAAAATCGAGATGATCTTTATTTCCATGACAATATAAAATTACTGTGTCCGTAGCAATTTTAGAAATATCGCCTAGATAAAGACCATATATTTTTTTTACATCACCTTGATCGTTTGACATCATGGTAAATAAATGTATCATCGAGTCAGCCAATGCCATACTATCGGGCAAACGGAACTCTACTTCGCCAGTGTAATTTTGTAAACGGTAGCTATCAATGGGATGTTCATTCGGATTGTATAGAAAGTCGTCCATTTTTAAACATGAAGTTAAAAAGACAACTACCACAGAAAACAAAAAAATGATTCTCATCGTTAAAACTTTTTAGCATAAGACAAATAAAAACCAAAACTTCCCTTATTACCCGGTGCAATGTAATCGACCACAATATTGCGGTTATCCTTATTAAAACTTAAATATTTCAATTCTAAACCCCACTCGCTATTATCTTTAACCCATCGATGACCAAGGGTAAGATGTGGAATAATTCGTTTAGTAACGGGTTCGTCAAAGGCTTTTTTTCGATGAAGCTCCATCATGGAAGTAAATGAAAAATATGCAAAATGAGCTTTGTTGTTGTAATGTAAATAGTAATTAATATCAGCATAAGGATAAAATGCCCATTTGCTTTCGCGTAATCCACAAAAAGTATAAGCACCCCAATTGGCCGAAAAACCGCTTTTATCAAATCTAAACAAAGATGTATTTGCAGAGGTTTCTAACTGAAAAGTTTTATACATTAATGATGTTGTATGAATGGATGCAAACACCGAAACATTATCGCTTATACCCATTGCACTGCCAATACTGGTAAGCGGCATAAAAAGTGGAATTCCATTAAAATTAATCATAGGCCCACCTAAATCGGCCGTTGCTTTTACTTCTCCTTTTTTCAATGGCTCTACTGTCTTAATAGAAGCACATGATGCAAGAAAAAGACTTAAAAATATAAAATAACGATGCATTTTTTTCTGCAAAAATAAACAAATAATACAAATTTGTAGTTTACCACAAATTATTTTGATATGACGTATTGAAACGTTAGTCTGAAACTTTTACCAGCTTTTTAACATTACAGAAGCCTTGACCTTCCATTTTCACCAGATATACACCATTCTCAAAATTTCGAATATCCAATGTTGAATTGCCTAAAACGTTTTCTTTCTTTAGTATTATTCTTCCGGATTGGTCAAAAATGGTTATCGAAAAAGCAAATTGCGTTAACACTCCTATATTAATATATTCTGTTGCAGGATTAGGGAAAAAAGAAATTTCCGGTTCCAAGGAGAGATTGTCGTTCATGCTTAGCCAAACTCCGCTAATCCATTCGGGATGATCGACATAAGGGTTTCGGTTATGTTGAATGGCATAAACGGCATTATTTCGGGCAATTTCTTTTGCACTTACCGGATCGAGGATACTCCATTGAATAAACATATTTTTTGCCCATGCCGATAAATTATCGCCCGAAAAAACAGTATTTGAACTCCACGAAGGTATTTCATCTTTGTATCGTGTAGCCATATAGAAATAAATACGAGCGAAATCGCCTTTAAAAGAATCAATCGGTTCAAATACGGTCCCGGTATATCCGCTAACTGCACTTGTACCTAATTTACTGCCATTTTGTGATGTCCACGATGCACTGGCAACTTTTCCAAATGGGTAATTGCTCCTTCTATTGTTTACATAGCCATCGGTAGGAACTATATGAAACAAATCGCTGTACATTGGATAAGCATCATTAAACCAACTTGCCGGAACAGAATGCTCTCTGTTGTAACAATCGCCTTCCACACTATATGTACCACATTGATCTGTAACAAATGTAAATAAATAAGGAGGAGTACCTCCGGGAATATCGCTGTACATATCCCAAACTTTACCATCCGAACGTTTATCGGTTGTTTGGTAGCTTGTCCAAAGCTGATTATAAGATCCTTGTACGTAACCGTTTGAAATGATGTCATGAAGCTTATACCTTAACGCATCACCGTTTAATCCTTGCGCAGCATCATAATATCCAGCCGGGATTTGTGCAATTATACTTGCACTTACCAATAAAAACAACACTAAAAATAAATTCTTCATATGTAAACGCTTTATTATACAAAGTTAAACACAAAAATCTATGATTGTTCAAGCATTTGATAAAATCACCTTTTTATTTGTTTAACTTTTACATTTCGGTTATAAAAACATCATTTTAAACTCACTTCAACCGGACAATGATCCGAATGTACAATTTCGGGATAAATAGCTGCATGTTCCAATTTATTTTTCAATGCTTCTGAAACAAAATGGTAATCAATGCGCCAACCCAAATTTTTTGCTCTGGCTTGTTGCCTGTAACTCCACCAACTGTATTGATTGGGTTGTTGGTTAAAAAAGCGAAACGAATCGATAAATCCTAATTGCAGAAAAGAATCGACCCAAACACGTTCTTCGGGCAAAAAACCAGACACATCCTCATGTCGCTCAGGATGATTGATATCTATGGGTTTGTGGCAAATATTAAAATCGCCACTTACAATCAAATTCGGTTTTTCGACCAGTAGTTTTTTAATATAACCATAAAACGCCTCTAAAAAACTCATTTTAAAATCCTGACGCATATCGCCCATACTTCCGGATGGAACATACACACTAATGTGTGTAAACTTAGTAAAATCTGTTCTAATTATTCGTCCTTCTATATCGAATATTTCTTTGTTCATACCGAATGAATAGGATAAAGGTTTTTCTTTGCTGAGAGTAGCTACTCCACTATAACCTTTTTTATCGGCAGGATTCCAAAGGCAATAATAACCTAATTCTTCAAAATCGTGTACATTAAACTGATCTGGACTTGCCTTTAATTCCTGAAAACTTATTAAATCGGGCTTTTTTTCTGATAACCAATTTAATAAACCTTTGTTGATGGCGGCACGAATACCATTTAAATTATAAGAATAAACATTCATGTTTTTTTCCGAAAAATAGTTATATTTTTGTAGCTATAGAATGACTACTTAATTTTTTATGATTATAACCGGAATTGGAAATAACGGAGGCATAGGAATAACAACTTTTTTGGCAAATTTTTTTTCAATATTGAAAGAAAAAAACATAAATGCTTATTGGCTTTCGTTATCCGACCAAATTCCACCTCTGCTATACAATCCTAATAGCGAATGGGACGAACAGCATATTTTATACCGTCAAGTTCCAAAATGGGAAAGAACCCATTGCAAATTTTGCAACGAATGCGAAAAAGTATGCGAATGTGGTGCAATTTCACGTTATGGTGATTTTTATGTTGTTTATAGCGAGCTTTGTATCTCTTGTGCTGCTTGTATTTCTGCTTGCAAAAAACAAGCATTGATTTTTGAAAACAAAAAAATAGGCTCCATCGAAAGTCTCCGTTCCGATTCGTCTATTCTCAGAGTGAATTTAAATCAACGCGAAATTTTCTCTCCCTGGCATACAAAATTAATTTTCGAAAAAATACAGCAATCATTTTCACGCGAAAGCATTGTGATTGTTGATATTTCTTCCGGTTTTAGAGAGTTATGGGTCGATTTAATTGACTTTTCAGATTACGTTATTCTCTATACGAACGATTTACCCATGTGGGAGACACTCTATAAATCACTTGCACACGACCAAGCACAAGTAATTTTAGCTGTAAACGAAAATTATTTTGATGCCTTTTCCGAAGCAGGATATTCGTTTGCCTTATCTATTCCTCACAACAAAATAATTAATGAAGAAGCTATCAACGGAAAAAAAATTACAGATGACAATTACCAATATATTATACAGGAATTACTATTAAAACTAAATCTTATTTAGAGCAATGAAAGAAATTTTGCTCATATCGGATAAAGGCGGAACCGGAAAAACCACTCTTATGAAGATGTTGGTAGAAATCGTTGGACATAGCGCTGTATATGCCGATTGCACATTTACGAGCACATGGAAAGCCTATCCAAACATTATTCAAGAAGATTATTTTAATTTGGGGCAAGAGGCTGTAGTCGATGAATTTGCATGTATGGGTTGTGGCGATTGCGAATATGAATGTCGATTTAAAGCCATACACATGTTTCATGGACAAGCACAAGTTAGCAAATCGGCCTGTACAGGTTGCGGACATTGCATTCAGGTATGCCCAACCGGAGCTCTATCGCTTAGAAAGGTGGTAGGAGGTAAAGTCATTCAAAAGGAAGCCAACGGCGCCATTATCGTTTATGGCACATTACAATATTTCCCTCGTAACGGCATCAGGCCGGTACGTATTATTCGCGATAAAGCAGTCGATGTTATCATTTCTTATCAAAAAAAACTACTCATTTGCGAAGCATATCCCGGTTGGAATAGACTAACTTTTTCGCTCATACCTTTTGCCAACATCTTGATGCCCATTATTGAACCCCACCCTCAGGTTTTTGACTTTTTATCTAAAGTAAACGATTACCAAAAAAATTATAAATGCAATATTGCACTTATCATTAATAAATGTGATTTAAACCCAATTGTTACAAAAGGAATTTTAGAAAAATATCCGAACTGGAATATTCTAACATTACCATATACCGAAGGCTATTTAAATCAGGGTATAGATAAATTAAAGCCTTTCATTTTGCCGTTGTTGGTTTTGTAATTTTTCACTGGTCGGTTAATAAAATCGAGATATAAAGCAAAGAAATAAAACAGCAGCTTTGAACACTTTTTAACTAAGAAAAAGCAAATGATTTGAAAAGAGCGTTATCATTTCACAGGCTGTAGTTTCGGTTCGATTAAATAGCTTATGGACGTTGCTATTCAATTAATATTCGGTTGTTTATAACTTATTTTCAACTTCATGCCATGTAATTGTAAAAATCCATAATTTTGTACAAAAAAAATGAATAAAATAGGCATCATAGGAGAAGGGAGTTGGGGAACTGCATTGTTGAAAATTTTACAACAAAACGGACACTTTGTTAATTGGCTGGTACGTGATCAAGAAATACGTTCGTATATTACTAAAAACTATCACAATCCAAATTATTCAAGCGATGTAGAAATAGATATGGAGCGATGTGCTCTTTTTGATTCGGTAAATGATTTAATATCAGCATGCGAACTTGTTTTTCTTGTTCTCCCTTCGGCTTATACCGAAGAGGTTTTAAAAGAACTCTCGATAGAAGAGGTACAAAAAGTTCATTTTTTTTCAGCTACAAAAGGTATTTTACCCGAAACAAATTTAACTGTTACACAATATCTTCAATCGATTTTACAGGTTTCTGAGCAAAAAATTGGTTTTATTAGTGGTCCGTCACATGCCGAAGAAATTGCACGCGAACGACTTACATATTTGACCGTCATGTCTAAAAACAACGCACTTGCTCAGGAAGTAGCAGCCTTACTTTCAAATCGTTATATCTTAGCCAAAGTTAATAGCGATGTTTTAGGAGCTGAGTATGCTACCGCCCTTAAAAATGTAATGGCGATTGCTGTCGGCATTGCTCATGGTCTTGGCTATGGCGATAATTTTATTGCCGTATTGGTATCGAATGCTTTAAAAGAAATAGAAAGATTTGTAAACACATTACACCCTCATCAACGAAATATTACTGATTATGTTTATTTAGGCGATTTGCTGGTAACATGCTACTCTCAATATAGTAGAAACAGAACATTGGGCTTGATGCTGGGCAAAGGATACTCAATCAAAGCAGCTCAATTAGAAATGAATATGGTAGCCGAAGGATATTATGCTGTAAAATCAATAGTAAAAATAGCCAACGAAAACAAAATTGAAATGCCGATTTCTCAAACCGTTTATCATATTTTATACGAACGTTATTCACCAACAATTGAAATGCGATTATTAACCGATAAATTACAATAAAACATGGAAACCATCGATATTTCCATTGATTTTGTCAAATCGTTTATTGATGAAGTCAAATTAAACGCTCGTAAACATGAAGCGTTAGAGCATTTACAAGCATTAAAAAATAAAACCGGAAAAGGGAATGATTTTTTAGGCTGGGTCGATTTACCCGAAACAATAACCAGCGAAGAATTGAAAAAAATTGAGCATGTTGCTAATGAAATACGTAAGAAAATAGATATTTTGGTTGTAGTGGGTATTGGCGGCTCATATTTAGGAGCAAGAGCCGTTATAGAAATGCTAAATCATAATTTCAACCACATACTCCCCCAACGCGAACGACCGATTATTCTATACGCAGGTCAAAACATGGGCGAAGATTATTTGTATCAATTACTCGAAGTTCTGAATGATTACGATTATGCCATTACCGTTATTTCAAAATCGGGTACAACCACGGAACCTGCTATAGCATTTCGCCTTCTGAAACACCATATTGAAAATAAATACGGAAAAGAAGAAGCCCGGAAACGAATTGTTGCAATTACGGATAAAGAAAAAGGAGTTTTGCTCGAATTAGCAAAAACCGAGGGTTACGAACGATTCTCCATACCCGATGATGTAGGTGGCCGATATTCTGTCTTAACAGCGGTTGGATTATTCCCAATAGCCGTTGCCGGTGGCAACATTTTCGAATTGATAAACGGTGCAAAACAAATGCGTCATCATATTTTTAAATCGTCAGACGATGATAATCCTGCCATAGCATATGCTTTGGCTCGAAACGCTTTATACGAATCGGGTAAATTTGTCGAAATCATGGTAAGCTATACGCCTCGAATGCATTATTTTATGGAATGGTGGAAACAGCTCTATGGCGAAAGCGAAGGGAAAGAAAATAAAGGTATTTTCCCAGCATCGGTTGATTACACTACAGATTTGCATTCCTTAGGGCAATATGTTCAGGATGGAAAGCGTATGCTTTTTGAAACCGTGCTTTCGGTAAAAAATCCGCTTAATCATTTGGCCATTCCTCACGACCCAAGCAACAACGATAAACTAAATTTCATCAGCTACAAACGTCTAAGTTATGTTAACGAAATGGCTCGATTAGGAACGCTTTTAGCCCATATAGACGGGGGTGTTCCCAATATTATTATCGAAATACCAACCATAAATGAAAATTATATTGGTCAACTAATTTATTTTTTCGAGATAGCTTGTGGTGTAAGCGGATATTTATTAGGTGTCAATCCATTCGACCAACCCGGTGTGGAGGCATATAAGAAAAACATGTTTGCACTAATGCAAAAGCCAGGTATGGAAGAAGAATCAAAAGCCATACAACAGCGTATCGAAAATCTTTTCAATGAAGATTAGCTCATTAAAATCCACAACAATAGGTTATTTATTGGCCGGAGCAACTACCGTTACCGCTGTTAACACTTATTTTACCAGCAAGTTTATTCTTAACGAAACAACATTATTTCAATTCGGATTTTTATGGTATGGCTTTGGGCTTTTATATAATATTCTATTTCAGGTTTTTACAGGCAAACTTTCATTGTATCGATTGAGTATAAAACAAGCGGGTATTCTATTTTTGTTCATTTTTTTAGAAACTGTTTCAACTACATCATTTTTTTATGCCATACAATTAATGGCGAACCCAGCCATGGTTTCATTTATTGGTAATTTAACACCTGCATTGGTTACCGTTCTTGGGATTCTATTGTTAAAAGAACGATTCACTCGTTTTGAACTTATAGGAGTATTTATGACCATTGTAGGTTCATTTTTAGTCAGTTTTCAGTGGACTCTTGATTTTCATCATTTTTTTATAAAAGGCAGCGAATACGTTTATCTTACCGTCTTGGCCGTTTCTATCAATACTATTTGGGTAAAAAAACATATCGAACGTATTCACCCGTCGTTGTTGAGTACAGGTAGAGTAGTAGCATTATTATTTTTTTCAATTCTATTTCTTCTTTTTAAGCATCAGTCATTCATAGTAAATAATCATACCATTTTTTTAGCAGCATATGGCTCTTTTGTAGGACCATTTCTTGGCTCATTGATGAGTTATTATGCTTTGCAATACATTCCTGCATCGCGATCTATCCTTATTCAATCTGTTAAAAGTTTCATGATTTTATTGGTCGCATATTTTTTGTTACATTTATTACCTCTATCTATACAAATTGCAGGAGGTGTATTAACGGTAATGGGTGTAATTATTATAACAGGAAAACATAAGAAGATATAAATGGATTCTTTTAATGTTTGGTTAAACATGTTTTATATAAATAAAATAATATAAATTCGCATAAAAATATTTTCTATGAATTTACACGAATACCAAGCGAAGGCTATTTTAAAAAAGCATAACGTAACGATTCCGGTAGGTTTTTTCTGCGACAAAGCCGAAGATGCAAAATTATTAGCTGAAAAGATAAAAGCAGAAACCGGCAGCGATGTTTTTGCAGTTAAAGCTCAAATTCATGCAGGTGGCAGAGGCAAAGGAGGAGGTGTAAAAATAGCCAAATCCATCGATGAAGTATCAATGTATGCGCATCAAATTTTAGGAATGAACTTAATAACCCACCAAACCGGTAAACAAGGAAAGCTGGTTCGAAAATTATATATTGAGCAGGGAATTTACTATAAAGGGACTTCAGAAGTCAAGGAGTTTTATTTAAGTATTTTATTAAACAGAAACACAAGCGAATTGGTCGTGGTATATTCGCCCGAAGGAGGAATGGATATTGAAGAAGTTTCGGCCAAATCGCCCGACAAAATTTTTAAAGAACCCATTGATCCGCATATCGGCTTGAACGATTTTAATGCTCGAAAAATAGCCTTTAATCTTGGTTTAAATGGAATTGCTTTTAAAAATTTTATCCCATTTATTAAGGCATTATATTCTGCATATCAACACACCGATGCCTCGATGATAGAAATTAACCCATTGGTAAAAACATCGGACGATAAAATTTATGCTGCCGATGCTAAAATGATTTTAGACGATAACGCTTTATACAGACATCCGGATTTCTTAGAATTAAGAGACAAATTTGAAGAAGATCCGGCCGAAGTTGAAGCATCGGAGTATAATCTGAATTTTGTAAAATTAGATGGTAATGTTGGTTGCATGGTAAATGGAGCCGGATTAGCCATGGCAACCATGGATATTATTAAACTATCGGGAGGGGAACCAGCCAATTTTCTCGATGTTGGTGGAGGAGCTAATGCAAAAACAGTAGAAGCCGGATTTCGCATTATTTTAAAAGACCCTGCTGTTAAGGCTATATTGGTAAATATTTTTGGAGGCATTGTTCGTTGCGATAGAGTAGCAGAAGGTATTATTGAAGCATATAAAAACATTGGGAATATTTCAATACCAATAGTTGTTCGATTGCAAGGCACCAATGCCGAACAAGCGAAAGAGATGATAGACCAATCGGGATTAAAGGTATTATCGGCTATTACCCTTCAGCAAGCTGCAGATGCTGTCAAATCCGTGCTTTAATAATTGGCACCAGAATTGCTTAGAACCGACCAATGCGAATAAAAATACTCATATTAAACTTTTTATTTTTCTATTCTTTAGAGGGAATATTTGCTCAAGGCGATTCTACAAACACTCCCAAGCCACAAGGATATTTGGTTTACACCAAAGTGATTAATGGCGATACATTGCCTATAATATATTTAAGAGAAATAACCATATTCCCACCTCGAGTTTTTAAAAGCAAGCGTGAAGCAGCCCGATACACAAAATTAGTTCGAAAAATAAAAAAAGTTCTGCCATACGCTAAGTTAGCAAAACTAAAAATTATGCTCATAGAAATTGAAATGAAAAAAATTCCGACCGAAGAAGGACGAAAAGAATTTTTAAAAATGGCAGAAAAAAAATTAAGAGCCGATTTTGAAGACGAAATAAAAAACATGACCATGTCCGAAGGACGCATATTAATAAAACTCATCGATAGAGAAACGGGCAAAACTTCATATGAGCTTATAAAGCAATTAAAAGGCTCATTTAATGCTTTTTTGTATCAACAAGTAGCAAGGCTTTTTGGCGAAAACCTAAAAGACGAATACGATGCAAAAGGCGAAGATAAGTATATTGAAGAAATAGTAACAAAAATAGAAAACGGAGAACTTTAAAGTTAAAAACTATGATAATTAAATTGTACGAAGAAAACCCAAATCCCAAAGATTTAAAGAAAGTGGTAGAGATTTTAAAAAACGATGGTGTTATCATTTATCCCACCGATTCGGTTTATGCCTTTGGCTGCAATATATTTTCGTCTAAAGCATTGGACCGAATAGCCAAAATTAAAAAATTAGATCCGCAAAAGGCACATTTTAGCTTAATATTTTACGATCTGAGTCAAATAAGCAACTATACCAATCCACTAAACAACGAAACTTTTAAACTTTTAAAACGAAATCTACCCGGACCTTTTACATTTATTTTAGAGGCAAATTCAAATGTACCTAAAATGCTAAAAATGAATAAAAAGAAAACCATTGGTATTCGTATCCCCAATAACAATATTGCCCGACAAATTGTGTATGAATTGGGAAACCCCATTTTTACAACTTCCGTAATCGAACATGACGATATTATAGAATACATAACCGACCCGGAACTTATTCACGAAAAATACAATGAGCAAGTGGATCTTGTAATAGACGGCGGTTATGGAACATTAACTCCATCAACAATTGTAGATTGTACACACGAAAAAGCTGAAATCATTCGTGAAGGCGCCGGTGAATTATTAGTTTGATTTTTATTTCAAACTAAATTATTCCATTAGAATTATAATCTTTTTTAATCCCTGCAATATATATTAAATAGTTTCGTTTTATACACCATATGATTTTGGGACAAAAAACACATCGAAATATTTATCTTTTCTCTTTATTTCTTCTTGCTATAGCTATTCCTACTTCTGTTTTTTTAATGAGTTTATCGCAATTTATTTTATATGGCAACTGGATTATTGAAGGTGGTTTTAAAGAAAAATGGTTGCGACTTAAATCAAATAAACTCGTTTGGATTTTTGTGTCTATTTATTTCTTACACCTCCTATGGCTGTGGCCTCCTCAGGATTATAATTACGCCCTAAACGATTTGCGAGTAAAACTTCCAATGTTGCTGTTGCCATTATTTGTCGCAAGTTCAAAACCTATTGAGAAAAAGGTTATTAAATTTATTTTCATAACTTTTACTATTTCAGTAATTTTCGTTTCATTTATTACACTTTATCGCTGGATTTTTCAAGATTCTTTAGGAATTGTCGATTACAGAAAGGTTTCTCCATTTATTTCACACATTCGTTATTCATTGATGATGGTATTTTCCATTTTTATTCTATATCATTTCAGCCAAATAGAAAAAGATAATAATAAAAAGTTCCGCATTATATACTTGCTTGCCATGCTTTATCTTATTTTACTCATCTTTATTTTAAGAGTTAATACAGGAATTTTTGTGTTTTTAATACTTAGTTTCATTGTTTTTACTTATATATTGATTAAATCATCTTCGTGCATAAAATGGTTTTTGAGCCTAGCCATCATCATTGCTTCGGTTCTTTTTTATAATTACAGCAAAAAAATTTGGAATAGTTTTATCGTTGGGATGAAGAGCGTTGCTCCCGATTCGCTTGTATATACTCCTAATGGGAATATCTATTCGTTTATTAATGATAGCAAAGAAGTTGAAAATGGTAATAAGGTCTGGTTTTATATTCAAGAAAATGAACTCAGAAAAGAATGGAATAAAAGAAGCCGCATACACTATGACGATAAAGATGAAAAAGGGAACTTAGTTAAATTCACCTTAATCAGATACTTAACATCTAAAGGGTTAACGAAAGATTCGCTTGGTTGTTCTCAATTAAGCGAAGAAGATATAAAAGCTATTAATAACGGGATTGCAAACATTGAGTACACAAAAAAATGGGCTTTATACCCATACATTTACTCTTTTATGTGGGATTATTATTCACACCGATATTTGGGTTATGTTAACGGAAGTTCATTTTTTCAACGTATAGAATATTTAAGAACTGCTCGAAAAATAATAAAAGAGCATTTTTGGTTAGGTGTGGGTACCGGCAATGTTCGCAGGGCATTTGATAAAAAATACGAAGAAATAAATAGCCCCCTGGCTCCGGAATTCAGATTACGTGCACATAATCAATTTGTTACTTTTTTATTGACGTTTGGTATTTTTGGTTTTGTATGGTTTTTGTTTGCATTCTTTTACCCGTTTTTGCACAATAGTAAGAAATCGAAATTTATTGCATTCATATTTTTTAGCATTGTTATTATTTCGTTTTTCAACGAAGACACGTTAGAAACTCAGGCGGGGCTTACGTTTGTTGTATTTTTCTACACACTATTTACATTTGCCGGAGAAACGGGCGATGAGACTAAATTGCCTCCACCCTAACCACCGAATATTTAAAAGGTGCTATTTTCGACAAGGGATCTTTTTCGTTACGAGTTAAGGCATTAACAGCCGATTCGTGGAAGTGCCATGGCATAAACGTTTCACCGGGCAGAACCTCATCACTAACATGCGCAGTAGTTATAATGTTTCCTCTCGGGGAAATGACATTAACTTTTTGCCCATGCGTAATGCCATATTTTGTTGCATCTTCGGGGTTTATTAAAATAAATGACTCATTCACGTATGCATTCAACACATCACTTTTGCGTGATAAAGTTGCAGAGTGGTATTGAAACAACAATCGCCCACTATTCATTACCAACGGATATTCGGACGAAGGTTTTTCCGATTGCTCGGTATATTCTACTGGGAATAGTTTGGCTTTTCCGTTTTCAGTGTTAAACTTCTCTTTGTATAAAGTTGAACTGCCCGGATGTTGTTCGTCGTAACAAGGCCATTGAATACCCTGATTTTCAATGCGACGATACGACACTCCCTTCAAAATTGGAGCTGCCTGACGTATTTCCTCAAAAATGGCTTCTTCATTGCTATACTGACCAATATTTACCCCCATGCGTTGTGCAATTTCGTTCGTAATTTTCCAGTCAGGCATTGCTTCACCGGGCGAATCAATTACCTTTCGAAGGCGTAAAACTCGTCTGTCGCTATTAACAACGGTTCCATTTTTTTCAAACAATGAAGCAGCCGGTAAAATCACATCGGCATAGGCTGAAGTTTCAGTTTCGAATATATCCTGTACAACTAAAAATTCTAGATTTTGTAATGCCTCAATGGTATGTAATTGATTAGGGTCTGTAATTACAGGATTTTCTCCCATAATATACAAGGCTTTAATACGCCCATCGTGGGCAGCGTCCATAATTTCTAAAGTGGTAAGTCCGGGATTCGGCTCTAACTGTTCAAAAGGCACATTCCACAATTGAGCAATTCGACGACGATTTTCTTCGTTTACCACCTGAATATAACCCGGATAAAAAACCGGGCTGGCTCCCACATCGGTTGCTCCCTGAACATTATTTTGCCCGCGAGGTGGGTTTATTCCACATCGATCTCGCCCAATTTGACCTGTAATGAGACATAAATCGATAAGCGCAAAAACATTGTTTGTTCCAACTGTCTGCTGACTCATACCCATGCCGGTAGCAATCATGGCAGTAGGTGCTTTTGCATACATAATGGCAGCTTCTTTAACAATGTCGGTTTTAACCCCAGTAATTTTTTCTACCACATCAGGGGTGTATTTCATCACCACTTCTTTTAGTTGTGCAAATGTATCCATTCCCCCATCCACACGTTCTTTTATAAAAGACTCATTTACCAAACCTTCCTGAATAACATGATACATCATTCCGTTGAGCAATGCAACATCGGTCGCTAATCTTGGTTGTAAATAAATATCAGCATATTTAACCAAGGGAGTCCATTTGGGATCGATAACAATAATTTTTTGTCCTCGTGCTTTGCCACGTTTTACATACGTTGCCGTTATAGGATGCGTTTCAATAATATTATTGCCTATTACAATTAAACAATCGGTGGTTTCAAAATCTTCGATTGAATTGCTACCTGCTCCATCACCAAAAGCTTTTATCATCGCCGTAACGGTAGAAGCATGACATAATCGAGTACAATAATCAATATTATTGTTGCCAAAAGCGATTCGAATAAATTTTTGAAACAAATAATTTTCTTCGTTGCTACATTTTGCCGAACTATATCCTGCCAACGCTTTATTGCCATACTTTTGTTTAATCTCGTTAAATTTCAATGCAACATAATCGAGTGCTTCATCCCAGCTTACCTTCTCAAATGTACCATTTCGTTTTATCATTGGGTGCGTCAACCGTTTTTTGCTGTTGGCATATTGATAACCAAAACGCCCCTTAACACAAAGTCTGCCATCATTGGGCAACACTCCTTCTAAACCATTTACACGCACAATTTCGTTGTTTTTTGCCCAAACTTCTATCTGGCAGCCTACCCCACAATACGGGCAAGTAGTAACTACCTTTTTTTCTATTTGTTGAACCTGAATACGCTCTCGGTTTGGTTTTTCAACTATAGCACCTGTGGGACATAGTTGGATACACTCGCCACATCCATCGCACTCGGAATCTCCCCATTTTCCGTATCCGGCTACAATGTATTTTGTAATGCCACGTTCGGCAAAACTTAACACACCTTTCCCCTGAATTTCTTCACATGCTTTAATACAGCGAAAACATTTGATGCATTTTGACGAATCGTAAGTCAAAACCGGAGAAGTATCATCGATAACCGGCGGAATATTATGCCAGAATGCAGGAATGGGGCGATTTCCTTTCGAAGCCAATCCGTATCGCTCAATTAAGGGCATCATTTCATCATAATACGTTCCATCATATTCTTCGTTATGTTCAGCCAACAAATACGAAAGTGTATGACGTCGTGCAGTTTCCAATTCTTCATCAAATGCCGTAATCTTCATACCTTCTTTAACAGTAAGGGTACACGACATAACTACACCCGGCATTCCTTCCACTTTTACTATGCACAACCGACAAGCTCCGGTTGGAGTTAATCGATGATGGAAACACAGACCCGGAATATCAAAGCCATTCAAACGTGAGGTATGAAGCAAATTAGCCCCTTCAATGGCTTCAATTTCTTTATTATCAATGGTTATTTTTACCTTTTTCATACTAATTCTTTCTTAAAATAGGTTAATACTGATTTTAAGGGTAAAATAGGACTTTGCCCCAACGGACACAATGAATATTTTGCCATATATTCTGCTTGTTGCAACATCCAATTTAAATCTTCTTCGGATAATTTCGTTTCTTGAATCCGTTCATTAAGCAACGTAGTACCAATTCGACATGGAACACATTTACCACACGATTCATGTTTAAAAAAAGATAATATCGACTGCATCATTGATTTTAAATTTGTTTTATTGTCCACAACAATGACAGCCCCCGACCCCAGTGTTGCACCCTGTTTTTTCAAGGTTTCGTATGCCATTGGAACATCAAGTATCGATTCATCAACAAAAGTTCCGGCTGCTCCGCCAAGCAAAGCTCCTTTAAACTCAAAACCTTCTTTCATGCCCCCTGCAACATTGAACAATAATTCCCGTAGTTTAGTACCCATCGGTAATTCATACACTCCCGGATTTTTCACATGACCACTAACACAATAAAGTTTTGTCCCTTTTGATTCAGCAGTGCCAATGGATGCATAATTTTCATATCCATTTTCTAAAATAAAGGGTATGTGACTAAAGGTTTCAACATTATTTACAAGCGTAGGCATATTCCATAACCCTTTCTCGGCCGGGAAAGGTGGTTTAATTCGAGGGTAACCACGCTTTCCTTCGAGCGATTCGATGAGAGTCAATTCCTCACCACACAAATAAGAACCAGCACCCAAATAAACATTCATATCAAAAGAAAATACGCTGCCAAGAATGTTTTTACCAAGATAACCTTTTTCATATGCTTGCTGAATGGCATTTTTAATCTTGTTTATAGAATCATAATACTCTCCACGTATGTAGACAAAACCGTAGTTAGCACCAATAGCATATCCGGCAATCAACATTCCTTCAATCACCGAGAATGGATCGTTTTCCATTACGAATCGATCTTTAAATGTCCCCGGTTCACCTTCGTCAGCATTACAAACCACATAACGAGCCTCGCATGTATAACAAGACGTAGCGGTTGAGCGTTGTTTGATAAAAGTTGGAAATCCGGCACCTCCCCTCCCTCGCAAACCCGATTTCTCGAGCCAATTTATTACCTCATCAGGAGCAAGCGTAATAGCTTTTTTAAAGCCTTCAAATCCTTTTTCCTTAATAAAATCATCTATCGATAAAGGATTTATTTTCCCAACTCGCCGAAGCGATATTTTAATTTCACTCATCATAAAATACTACGTTAAATTCGACCATATTTCTTTTAACTTTTCAGGGCTTAAATCGGTATATACCGTTTCGTTCACCATCATTGATGGTGCTTTTCCACAACGTCCGAGGCATTCTGTTTTTTCGAGTGTAATTTTTCCATCAGGGGTAGTATTTCCGGGTTTTAAGTCCCACTCTTTTTCTATAAAATCAAATAATGTTTCGCTTCCCATACTATGACATACCGGCGACTGGCAAACGCGAACAATATATTTGCCTCGTGGCTTTGTGCTAAACATAGAATAGTACGAAACCACACCGTAAACCTGAGCTTTTGTTAATTTAAAATGCTTCGCTACTAAATCGAGCACTTCATCAGGCAAATAGTATTGTGGATGCTTATCTTGTAGGGCATGCAAGGCTTTAATCAATTCAGAGCGATTTGGTGGAAATGTTGCTAAAATTTCGTTAGCACGTTCAAGATTCCAGTTGTTTTGCATATTTTTCGGCTTTAATAACATCTTCAGGATAATTTACATTAAAAAATGACCATTCCGGCTCATCAGATTTATCTAAATCAATATATGTTACGGTTAACTTATCAAATAGCAATCGTATTTTATATTTCTTTTCATTTATCTGATTTTCAATTATATGTATAATTGATTTATTATAAATAGCATGCAAGGGTTCAATACCGTTTTTATGACGTGGAATAATAATATCAGCCGGATAAAAATTTATTTCATCCATCATCCTGCTAATTATTTTGCGATTCAAAAAAGGCATATCACACGAAAAAACAAACACATAATCGTTTTTAGCATATTTCAATGCAGCATGAATTCCGGCAAGAGGGCCAATTTGAACGTAAGCATCACTTACAAAAGGCAAATCGGACATCAAGCTTTTTTTAGAAACAGAAAAGTAATCATCAAAAAACGTTGAAATCACGTTTAATTGACGTTCAAGAATAGTTTTATCAATAATAGAAATAGATTCTTTATTGATATAATTTAAGCGAGAACTTTCTCCTCCTGCTAAAATGGCTGCCGATATATTCATAGTTATATATGGACAAATTTAAATATTTTATTTAATAAAATCAACAACAGCATATGGAAACTTCAACTTTATATGGAAATATTAAATTAACTTTGCAGAAAAAAAATGAAAAAACTTTCGCTTGAGGAACTTCAACGAATAGATATTGAAACGTTTAAAAATTCAAAAAAGCTACCAGTAATCATTATTCTCGATAATATTCGCAGCCAATTCAATATCGGTTCTATTTTCAGGAACTGCGATGCATTTAGAGTGGAAGAATTAATTCTTTGTGGAATCACAGCCCAGCCACCCAGTCGCGAGATAGAAAAATCGGCTCTTGGAGCTACACAATCTGTTCAATGGAAATATTTTAAAACAACCCAAGACGCCATAGATTATTGCAAAAATAAATCCTTTTTTATCGCTGCTATAGAACAAACCGATGAAAGTATAGATATAAGAAATTTTAAAATCAACACTCCCAACAAATACGCTTTTATTTTTGGAAACGAAGTAAACGGTGTTGACCAAAATATTATAAACCAATGTGATTTTTGCATAGAAATTCCCCAATTTGGCACTAAACATTCATTTAATGTCGCCGTTACATCGGGCATCGTATTATACGATTTCTTTGTAAAACAGTCAGTTAGCCCCATTTTTTAAAATAATTTAAAATTCTTGTATTTTTCATTAAATAGTTGTATCTTTGCATTCATATTGCGGGGTGGAGCAGTGGTAGCTCGTCGGGCTCATAACCCGAAGGTCGTAGGTTCGATCCCTACCCCCGCTACAAATCGAAGTCGGCTTTAATGTCGACTT
>DAOOWN010000040.1:0-24510 GCA_035371305.1 Bacteroidales bacterium | reverse complement strand
AAGTAATTTATAGAAAATTATTTTGCAACTTAAGTTTTATAAAGTGATATTAATCTGATTTTAGTAAAAAAGTAGTAGATTTGAAAAAAAAATGTACATTTGAATAAAAAATACTATGAGAACCTTTAAAACTTTTTTTGTGCTGGTTTCCATTACTTGCATATCGAATGCAATTTTAGGACAAGCAGCCGGTAATTATTTCTTTAATCAATCTAAAAGCAAGAGCGATGTTTCAGGAGGTATATATGATGAATCTGTTTACAGAGGCTATGTGCAACAGAATCAGTATTATCCTACAACTGTAAGCTCGAACGATACAGCGTTTACGTTAGAATGTAATGCAATAATGAATGTAAAAGCTGACGAATATGTAATGGTTTTAGGAACATCGCAAATAGCCGAATCACTTGAAGATTGTCATCAAATGATAAACAAACGTATTGATAATTTTAAGCAAGCCATTTTTACATTAGGAATTACGAACCAGGATATTTATGTGGATTATATTTCGCAATTTCCGATTTTTGAGATTGAAGTTGAGAAAAAATTATTTAGCAAAACCTATCACGAAATACCAAGTGGTTACGAGCTGAAAAAGAATATTCATGTGCATTATAAAAGTCGTGAAGTTGCAGAAAAGCTGATGATTGAAGCAGCTAAGAATGAAATTTATGATATTATAAAAGTTGATTATATAGTTGATAACCAAGCACAAATTTATGATTCATTACGGCAAGTATGTATTAAAAGTATTCAGAAGAAAGTTGCAGAATTACAAAAATTGGGCATAAAAACAGAATCGCAGTATCAGTTGGCATACGAAAATATGCAAGCCACGTATCCGCTCGAACGTTATTCTACTTATGCCGAATTTGCTCGTTATAATACAGGGTCGTCAAAAATGGGAAGTAAAGTTATTTCGCATTATAACGTTCCTGCACTTTTTTATAATCCTTTGAATTTCAAAAACTATGAATATGTTGTAAATCCGGTAGTTTTAGAACCCGTGATTCAATATACATATAGCTTAAAAATAAAATATGTGTTAAAAAAACGTTAGTTTCGTTCGTCTTTTTCTTCTATCTTTGCACATCAAAAAATGTGGTATGAAGATAGGAATTATTAAAGAAACTAAAACGCCTCCCGATAGGAGAGTTGCAATCACTCCTGAAGTAGCAAAAGCTATAAGTGAGCACTTTTCCGATGTTAGCATTGTTGTACAACCCAGCGATATTAGAGCTATTACTGACGAAGAATATTTGCAACAAGGTATTGAAGTTTCAGAAAATATGGACGATGCCGATATTTTGGTTGGCATCAAAGAGGTTTCTATCCCTACTTTAAAGAAAGATAAACATTATATGTTTTTTTCGCATACCGGCAAAAAACAACCCTATAATCGTCCCTTGCTTCAAAAATGTGCAGAACTTAATATTACATTAATCGATTACGAGTACCTTACAGACGAAAATCATGTGCGGTTGATAGCTTTTGGTCGTTGGGCAGGAATAGTAGGTGCATACAATACTATTTTAACGTACGGCTGGAAAAACAAATTGTTTAATTTAAAGCGTGCATACGAGTGTTTCGATCACGAAGAGATGTTTAAAGAATTAGAGCATGTAAAACTGCCTCCGGTTAAAATCGTTATTACAGGTGGTGGAAGAGTTGCTCATGGTGCTTTAGAAACCTTATCGCACCTGCATATTAAAGAAGTAAGCCCCGATGATTTTTTATGCAACGATTACAATGAAGCTGTTTTTTGCAGACTCGATCCATGGCATTATACGAAGCATATAAGAAATGAAAAACACGATTTGCAACATTTCATAGATCATCCATACGAATACGAAGCAAACTTTTTGCCCTTTGCTTTAAAAGCGGATATTTATATTCCCTGTCATTTCTGGGATCCTCGTTCGCCCGAATTTTTAAAACCCGAAGATTATTTGCATCCCGATTTTAAAATTTCTGTCATAGGTGATGTTAGTTGCGATATTAAAAAGCCCATAGCATCTACTTTGAGGGCTTCAATAATTGCTGATCCCATATATGGATACAATCCCAAAACACAACAAGAAGATGACCCTTTTAAACCTGGGAATATAACGGTAATGGCAATTGATAATCTACCGGCCGAATTACCTCGAAGTTCTTCTGCCGATTTTGCACATGCTTTTTATCATAAGGTTTTACCCGAATTGCTAAAAGGGGATGCAAGTGAAGTTATAAAACGTGCAACCATTTTAAAAAACGGAAAACTTACGCCGCATTTCGAATATTTAAAAGATTATTTAGAGGGTAGGGATTAGCCACTATAATTTAGCTATTTGGCAAAAATCAATGCTTTTGTCAATAGCCGGAATTGAATCGAAAATACCGTAGATAGCAGAGCCACTGCCTGTCATGCTTGCATATAACGCTCCTTCGTTATAAAGTTTTTCTTTTATTGATTTAAGAATGGGGTAATTACTAAAAGCTTGTGTTTCAAAATCATTGTATAAATAATTTTTCCATTCTTCCATTGGTTTTTCTTCAACTATTTTCTTGAACGAAATGGTTGTTTTATGCGGAAAAATATTTTTATAAGCATCTGCAGTAGATATATGAACCGAAGTTTTTATTAGTTTGATATAATAATTGGTTAAATTAACCGAAACGGGCGTCATTTTTTCGCCTTTTTGTTCTGCGAAGCAGGGGGTGTTGTAAATAAAAAACGAGCAGTCGCTTCCAGTTTTTGATGCGTAGGTTACCAGTTGAGAGTCGGTTAATTTTAAATCAAAGATTTTATTGAGGGCAATCAGCGTATAAGCAGCATCGGACGATCCTCCTCCTAATCCAGCACCCATTGGAATGTTTTTGAAAAGAACGATTTCGACCGGTGGTAAATCGAAGTCGTTTTTTAATAGTTTATAAGCTTTTATACATAAGTTATGTTCTGCTTTACCTTCGATAGTTAATCCAAATGTTTTGAATTGAAACTCTTTTGAAGGGATAATTTCGAGTGTATCACAAATTGGAACGGGGACAAAGACCGATTCTATGTTGTGATAACCGTCACTTCGTTTTTCGGTAACAGCTAAGCCAATATTTATTTTTGCATTTGGGAAAAGTATCATGATTTATTGACGTTGAATTTTATGCAGCATAGCAATACATCGTCCACTTGTTCTAAATTACCTTTCCATTCGTAAAAACGTTGTCTGAAAACATGAACTTGTTGATTTGCAGGTAAAAGATGTTGTTCGATAATTAATTGTTTAAGCGATTGATATTTGAATTTTTTCTTTTTCGGACCTCCAAATTGGTCTGCATAACCATCTGAGAACATATAAATGCTCATGTTTCTATTAAGGTGAATGATATGATTGGTGAATGATTCATTGGTGATATGTTTGCCAATAGGCATTTTATCGGCTTTTATTTCTTCAATTTCGTTCGAATCGTCGTAAATTAGATACAAAGGATTATTGGCACCTGCATATTCTAATATATTTGAAGCTTTGTCGAAAATAATAAACGAAATATCCATCCCGTCTTTTGATGTACTTTCTTTTTCGTTTTGTTTAAGCGACAGAATAATTTCATAACGAAGTTTATTTAATATTTCGTTAGCAGGCAATTGAGGATTATTTGAAACAATTTCGTCCAGAAATGTAATGCCAAGCATACTCATAAATGCTCCTGGTACGCCGTGTCCGGTACAATCGGCAATGGCAAAGTATATTTTATTTTGCTTTTGGCTTATCCAGTAAAAGTCGCCACTAACAATATCGCGTGGTAAATACAAAATAAAACTGTCGGGAAAGAATTGCTTTATTTCTTCAAACGCTGGCAACAATGCTTCCTGAATATTTCGAGCGTAATTAATACTATCGGTAATATCTTTGTTTTTTTGTTCGACAATTTCTTTTTGCTGAACTACTTCGGCTGTTCGTTCTTTTACAATCGATTCCAATCGTTGTTTTTCTTTTATAAGCGAACGTTCGCGGTATTTAATAAAAACTATAATGCCGATGATAATTAAAATGATAACGGATGTAATGAACCACCATGTTTTATAAAAAGGAGGTTTTATCACAAACTTATATTCAACCGGGTCGCTCCATATGCCGTCTTCATTAGAAGCTCGTATCAGGAATGTATAATTGCCGGGAGGAAGCGATGGGAAGTCGGCTTCGTTCTTTTTCATAATGGGGGACCAATTATCGTCCAAGCCTACCATTTTGAATTGATAGTGTACTTTTTCAGGATTTTTAAATGAAATGGCATCGAATTGAAATGTTAAATGATTTTTATTGTAGGGTAATACAAGGTTTTGCGGGAGCTTGGTTTCGGGATTTATAGAATCACAGTATTGAGACCAGTCAAATTCTTGAAAATTGTACAATATTTTGTGAATTAGTATTTTAGGTTTAATATTGTTGATACTTTCTTCATTTATTTTATAAATGGTAACTCCGTTAGTAGTTCCAATGTATATATTATTTAAACTATCTACATAAACAGCGTTGCGATTGCAGTCTTGTCCTAAAAAACCATCGTTAAGAGAGTAAGTCTTTACCAGTAGACTATCTTTTTGGTAAAAATAATTTAAATCAATTTTATTAAGTCCTTTGTTTGTTCCGGCAATTAAAAAATTGTTTTTCAAGTCGGTAGTCAATACATAAATATTGTCTGAATTAAGATTATTTACTGATTTATTAAAATTTTTAAATTTTTTCCCATCAAAAAAATAAATACCTTCTTTTGTTGCCAGCCAATAATTATTTTTTGCGTCTTTTATGATAGACGTTACATTTGCATCTGTAAATCCTTCGTTAGCGCCATAATGTTTCAATTTATTTAACTGTGCATCAAATTTATAGAGTCCTTTGTCAGTACAAATCCATTTTATATTTTCTTTATCATGGAGAATATAATAAATAGAGTTTTTTAATTCATTTAGGGCTGATGGTAAGCTCTGCATAGCCGTGTCGTTAAAAATATAAATACCATTTAATGTTGCTACCCAGATATAACCATTATCATCTTTGCTAAGATGGTTTACTGATTTATTCATGGATGGAAAAACCAAATTATGATAATAATCTTTGTCAACAACATTGTTGATGTGCCAGAAAGAGCTGTCTTTTGGGTTGAAAATACTAATGCCGGTTAATGTTCCAAACCAGGTTTTGCCTACATTATCAATGATAATTGAGGTAATAAAACTACCACTAATACCTTTTATCTTTTTTCGATTAATCTTGGGGTTGTTTTTGATTATTTGCCCTATTTGCAAAATGGGTTTAACTTCTTTAACGGCAAAATTTTTTGTTTTTACGTAGCATACGCCTAAATTGTCAAATCCAATCCACCATTCGCCGGGACCATATCCTTTGCAAATAGAATAAACAGATTTTTCGAGCAAACCTTGATTTTGATTCCAATTAATGTAAGGTGTTTTGGGAAATTGATACAAGCCGTTTTCGCTCCCTATCCATAGATTTTGCTCCTTATCTAATAAAATACTGCGAATGGATTTAATGGGATACATTATATCTTGTTTAATAGAACCATTGTTTATTTTAATAAACTCGCCGAGATATAAACAAGCTATTAATTCGTCTTTAATTTTAATTGAGCTGGTAATGGTACTGGTTCCTACAATTTTTTTTAACGTTCCATTGTTTAAAAACAGAAAACCGCCTTGACTTGTCCCTATAAAAATATTTCCTACGTTATCTTCATTTATAGTCCAAACTGTTTTTAATGGGTTGCCAACAGAATCTGTAACAGAGACAACCTTTTGATGATCGTAATAAAAAAGTCCGTTGACAAAGGTGCCCATCCAAATTCGTTGCTTATTGTCTTTATAAAGCGAGAAGACCTTACTATTAGCTAGTGTACTTAAAAATTTCGGTATTTGTATTTTATTATCTTTTAATATGGCGATCCCATTATCGGTGGCAATCCAATATTCGTTTTTTTCAATTTGAATGACACTCCAAATATTGTTCGATGGCAAACCATCGTCGGTTGTATAAATTTTGTTTTGTGTAAGCGAAATTTTTACTAGTCCATTGTCGGTTGCTATCCAGTATGTTTTATTTTGGTCTTGCATTATGTGATGAATCATATTACTGGGCAATCCGTTCCCTTTAGATAAATTGACAAATTGATTTCCGTTGTATATATCTATTCCGCCACCAATGGTACCTATCCATATCTGATTCAAATGATCTTGATGCAAACAAAAAACAATGGATTGACTTAAGCCGTTTTCAACACCAAAGGAACGATAGAATAAATTTTGGCTAAAAATCGAAAAAGATATAAGCTGTAAAAACAGTAAAAGAAAAATTCGAAACATGATTAACATTTTATGCTGTAAAAATATAGAATTATTTAATACGTCTTAATAAGCTGTAAAAAAAATATTTATGAATAGGAAGGCTACTTTAAAATATTGTAAGAATGATTTTTGCTAAAATGAAAATAGTTGAACCATATTGAAAAATTGAGCATAGTTTATCCTATTGTTTTAAAATGGAATTTGCTTACTAATTAATAATATAGAAGAAAATTGCTTAAGTAAGATTAAAAATGGTTTGATACAACTGCTGCAATAACGACAGTGCTTTTTGCAAGTGGTTTATATTATTAAATTGCAAATAGAGACGTTCGTTATGTTCTTTTAAAATTATTTGATTGTGCGAAGATTGTAAAAAGCCTAGAATATTTTTAAACACGTTGCTTTCATAATAATTTGATTGTTTATTGCTGATGAAGTAGCAGGTTAGCTTGTTCATTTTTAAACTTATTTTTTCAAATCCAAGTTTTTGCGATAACCATCTAATACGAAGGACATCAAACAAGCCTTCCACCTCTTTGGGAATAGTACCGAATCGGTCAACAAGTTTTTGACGAAAAACGGCTATTTCTTCTTCATTTTCGATTGCATCGAGTTCTTTATACAAGCGAATGCGCTCGGCAACATTTTCTACATAATATTCGGGAATGAAAAGTTGTAAATCGCTTTCAAACGTACAGTCATAAACTATATTTTTGGGCTTTAATTCGAATAAATCATTTTCACTACTTTGAGGCTCATTGTTCAATTCCTCGTCTCTTATTTCTTGAATGGCTTCTTGGAGAATTTTTTGATATGTATCGTAACCCATTTCGGCAATAAATCCGCTTTGTTCAGCACCCAACAAATTTCCGGCGCCTCTTATGTCTAAATCTTGTAATGCTATATAAAAACCGCTTCCTAAGTCGCTAAATTCTTCAATAGCTCTTAATCGTTTGCGTGCATCTGTTGGTAATGAATCGAAAGGTGGAGTTAGGATATAGCAAAATGCTTTTCGGTTTGTTCGACCAACCCTGCCACGCAATTGATGCAAGTCGCTTAATCCAAACATATGCCCATTGTTTATGATGATAGTATTTGCATTGGGTATATCTATTCCATTTTCGATAATGGTGGTAGAAATCAATATATCATAAGTTCCCTCAATAAAATCAATCATTATTTTTTCAAGTTCTACCGGATTCATTTGCCCGTGTCCAACAGCAATACTAACATCGGGGCATAATTCGTGAACCGTTTTTTCTATTTCGTGTATGGTTTCTACTCTATTGTGTATTAAAAAGACTTGCCCTCCGCGACCAATTTCAAAATCGATGGCTTTTTTTATAACTTCTTTATTAAAAGTATGAATCTCTGTTATGATGGGTTGTCTGTTGGGTGGAGGTGTTTGAATAACTGACAAATCGCGTGCTCCCATCAACGAAAATTGCAATGTGCGTGGAATAGGTGTGGCGGTTAGTGTTAAGGTGTCTATATTTACTTTTAGTTGACGAAGTTTTTCTTTGGCTGCAACACCGAATTTTTGTTCTTCATCAATAATGAGTAATCCTAAATCTTTAAACTCTAATTTTTTACTTAATAATTTGTGTGTGCCAATGAGAATATCAATTTGACCATTTTTTACTTTTTCTAGTATTTCTTTTTCTTGTTTTGCTGTCTTTAAGCGTGTTAGATATTCAACTTGGCATGGGAATTTTTGTAATCGTTCTTTAAATGTCAAATAATGTTGAAGAGCAAGAAGGGTTGTAGGAACTAACACTGCCACTTGTTTGTTATCGGCAACGGCTTTAAAAGCAGCCCTAATTGCTACCTCTGTTTTGCCAAAACCAACATCACCGCATACAAGCCTGTCCATAGGGACTTTACTTTCCATATCTTGCTTAATGGCTTTTGTGGCTTTAGATTGGTCGGGAGTGTCTTCGTAAAAAAATGAGGCTTCTAATTCTTCTTGCAAATATGTGTCGGGCGAAAAAGCAAAACCTTGTTGCTTAATACGTTCGGCATATAATTTTATCAGATCGCGAGCAATGTCTTTTGCTTTTTGCTTTGCTGCCAGCTTAATTTTTTGCCAACTTCCCGAACCTAATTTGCTTAATTTTGGTGCTTCGCTATCTTTACCTCTAAACTTAGATATTTTGTGAAGATTATGAATCGAAACATAAACCAGTGCATTGTCTTTGAAAACTAATTTAATTTGTTCCTGCCATTTGCCGTTGATTTCAATTTTTTCTAAACCGCCAAAGATGCCAATTCCATGGTCAATATGTACTATGTAATCGCCCGGTTTTAAAGAAGAAAATTCATTAATAGTAAGGCTTTCAGATTGAAGAAAGCGATCACGTACTTTGTGTTTGAAAAATCGATTAAAAAACTGATGTTCTGTATAATAAGCAATTTTTAAGTCGTGTTCGATAAAACCCTGACTTATATTTTGATTCTTAAAATTGACCCAGTCAATTACACCTAAGTTTGATAAAATATCTCTAAGTCGTTCTTGTTGGCTTTCTTGTTCTACTAAAAAAAATAGTTGGTAGCCTACTTCATGTTTTTGAAGAATATCTTCTTGTAAAAGCTCAAAATTCTTATTGAAAGATGGTTGAGGCGAGGTATTAAATATAAATTGATAATTGTGCTTTCGTATAGCCTGACCATATTCAACCCACGAAAACTGTTCTATTTTTTTAATAATTTCATCGTAACTAAATGAGGATATGTTATTTTTTTCTTCGTTGGGATGAATAAACCGGTCTGTTTGAAATTGTTTTATTTGTTGTTCGAATAAAACCGTATCAACTGTCAAAACAATGGGTTTGGTTTCAAAATAATCGAGTACAAAACCCTCCATTTCGCTTTGAAAATTCTCTGACAAATTTGGAGTAATAACAATTGAGTTTCGTTCCTCTAAGCTGGTTTGATTTTCGAAATCGAACGTGCGAAGAGAATATATTTTATCATTTCTAAATTCTATTCGGTAAGGTTTTTCGGCCGAAAACGAAAAGACATCAATAATACCACCCCTTCTTGAAAATTGACCGGGTTTGAACACAAAGTCAACATACTCGAATTTATAGCTTAAGAGTATTTCTTCTACAAATTCGATGTCAATTTCTTCGTTTTGATTGATTTGTAAGGTGTTTTTCGATAAAAGCGATTTATCCATTACCTTCTCGCTAAGTGCTTCGGGGTAGGTAACAAATATAGATTGATGGGCTGAAGCTATTTTTTCAATGCATTCGTTTCTAAGAATTACATGAGTAGGGTCGAAATGTTGATTTTTTAATTTTCGTTTATAGGAAGTCGGCAGGTAATTTACATTATTTTCGCCTAAAAAATGAACAAAATCGGTATAGGCATACATGGCCTGTTCCTTATCCGGAAAAACGAACAATATATTTTGATGGAGCGATTGTTGAAGTGCACTTATAGCAAGAGGCAATGATGAACCACTCAAATTTTTAATATTAATTACACTTTCTGGATGTTTAGTAAGTAAAAAGGCAATTTCCCTTATATAAGGGTGATTTATATATGATTCAAAAAGCATTAAAAAACTTCATTATTTTACCATTTTTATCATTGCTCTGATAGCATTTTCTATCCCATCGTATATTTGAGCAATAGACGATTCGAGCATATAGCAGGGAGTGGTTACAATTTTATTTTCAAGATCGATGGCAATTTCACCATGTCCGGTGGTAACATGCTTCGAGCCAAATTTTTCTAATAATTTAGCTATATCAATCTCATTACCAATTGTTAACGATATATTACCTAATACTTTAGATAAAATAACCGGCGAAATGCACCATGCACCAATGGGTTTGTTCTGCTTAGCAGTTTCAATGATGGCTTTTTCAACTTCTGGCAGTACGGTCATTTTTTCGTTTTGAATGGCATAGGTAGATAAGTTTTTTGCGGCTCCAAAGCCGCCCGGAAAAATAAGTGCATCAACATCACTTGCTTTATATGCCTGTAATGCTTTTATTTTTCCTCGGGCAATACGCGCCGATTCTACCAAAACATTTCGCTTTTCGTCTGAAACATTTCCGGTTAGATGATTAACAACATGAAGTTGTTCTACATCCGGTGCAAATATTTCATATTCACCGTTTAGTTTTGATATGGCCAATAAGGTTAAGGTTGCTTCGTGGATTTCAGAACCATCATATACTCCACAACCTGAAAGTACTACAGCAAATTTTATAGGTTTTGACATACGGCAAAATTTTATTTTTTTTATACATTTTTTTAGATTCTAATTCCTATAATTAACACATCATCTACTTGTTCATTGACACCTTGCCATTCAATGAAATTGTGAGCAAGAATTTCTTTTTGTTCGTCGCAATTGCGTGAACAGATTTCTAAGAGCAAGTTTTTCAGTGCTTTGTATTTGAATTTTTTATTTTCATTACCACCAAATTGATCGGCAAATCCATCGCTGAAAATATAAAGCATATCACCTTTATCGACAGGAATTCCATGATTAGTATATTGATCAACAACTCCATCTATATTCATTCCGATTGGAAGTTTATCGCCTTTTATTTCGAACATTTCTCCTTTGTGCGAATAATAAAGCTCGTGGTAAGCACCCGCAAATTCTACAATGCGAAACTGTTTGTTGATTGATACAATTGAAATATCCATACCATCATGAACTCCGCTTTCGTCGTTTATTTGTCGCAAAAATGTTGAAACGCCGTCATCTACAAAACTAAGAATATCCGAAGGCTTCGTTATGTGATTGATTTTAACTGCTTGATTTAGCAAATCGTAGCCGATAACCGACATCATTGCTCCCGGAACACCATGACCTGTGCAATCAACAGCAGCAATAATCGAATAATCGCCTTCTTGTTCTACAAAATAAAAATCACCGCTAACAATCGATTTTGGAAGATAAAAAATGAAATAATCGGATAATATTTTGTCGATGTAGGAGCGGGGAGGTAAAATGGCTTGTTGAATGCGAAAAGCATAAGTTATACTGTCTTCCAATTCTTGCTTCTGAAATTCAATTATATTTCTTTGTTCTTTGATGGATTCTAATTGTTTTACTATTTCGTCTTCCTGGTTTTTAATATATAGAATTTGTTGTTGGTGGGTCTGTTCCAATTCATCAATTTTACGTTCTAAAGCATTAATTTTATTTTTGCTGTCATTATTTGACTTTAGTATGGAAAAATAGCCCAAGACATTTACCAAAGCTGCTGCCAATGAAATATAAATGAAATAAGTTATAAATTGAGATTCGAAATAGAGCAATGAGGCTGCTAAAAGAAATAATAGATTGAATATGATTAAGATATATAACTTTGTTTGAAGATTCATAGTTGTCTGAAAATTTTTATAAAAATACATTAAATTTTTTTAACCAAATATTACTTGATTTTATTTTCCCTCCTCTTCATTCCATTTCAAAAAATCGGGATGGATATCAAATCTACTCAAGACCCTTTTTACTCAGTGAGTACAATAAGTTTTACTTTACAGGAAAAGTATTGCATGACATACAATGATAACAGAGAAATTTATTTATTCTACCTTTATGACTTTTCTCATTTGCTAAAATAAGAAAGGATATCTATATTTGTCAAGAATAAAAAAGATGAATTTATGAATGTACAAGAATTAAAAGCAGCCCACAAAATGCTAAAAGAGTTTAACTACTCTATTAAGCCTTTGTATAGAGGATATACAGATAAAATATTGTATATCAATGTTGGAAACCAAGAGATTAAAATTAAAGATGTTCCACCTTTGATGAAAGAAAAATTTATTGGTGGTAAAGGCTATGGATTAAAATTATTATGGGATGCTACGACTCCAAAAACCAAATGGAATGATCCTGAAAACGAAATTGTTATCGGTTCAGGTCCTATTGGCGGAATTACTCAATATTCCGGTACCGGAAAGTCTCTTGTTGTTACCATATCTCCACAGACTGATATTGTTATAGACAGTAACGTGGGTGGTTTTTTCGGACCTTTCTTAAAATTCTCGGGTTTTGATTCAATTGAATTGCAAGGTAAAGCAGAAAAAGATGTAATTATATACATTGATGGCGTAAGCGGTAAGATAGAAATTTTTGAAGCTCCTCTGGAAGCCTTAGATAGTTATCAATTGCCGGAGCAATTAACCGAAATGTTTGCCGAAAACGAAGCAGATAAGAAAAACATTGGTATTGTTTCTACAGGACCGGCTGCCGATCATTCTCTAATCGGTATGCTTAATTTTACATTTTACGATTCAAAACGTAAACTTATTCGTTTAAAACAAGCAGGTCGTGGTGGTATAGGAACCGTTTTTCGCGATAAAAAAATTAAAGCCATTGTATGTAAAATCCCCGGCGTAAAAGGTAATTTAAATAATGTTGCCGATTTAGATGCCATAATGGAACGCGGACGTCGTTTCAATAAGGAAATTCGCGAATTAGACGATAAACAATGCCAAATGCGTTCAAAAGGAACTGCTCACCTTGTTGAAATAATGAACGACTACGATTTGTTGCCAACTAAAAACTTTAAATACGGTTCACATCCGGATGCTGCTAAAATCCATTCCGAAGTATGGAAATCGTATTTTACACAAGGAGTTCCCGATGGATGTTGGATTGGTTGTAATATGGCTTGCGCTAAGGGTGTAGATAATTTTGAATTAAAAACCGGACCTTTCAAAGGACAAAAAGTCATTGTAGACGGTCCCGAATACGAAACAGCAGCCGGTTTAGGTTCAAACTGTGCCATTTTTGACCCGGAACATGTTATAGAAACTAATTTCTATTGCGATGTTTACGGTATTTGCACTATCACTTTCGGAACACTAACTGCATTTTTAATGGAATGCTACGAATATGGTATTCTGAATAAAGAAAGAACCATGGGCTTAGAACTTACTTGGGGCAATGGACAAGCAGTGTTGGAAATGCTTCATCAAATGGCACGTGGCGAAGGATTTGGAAAAATAGCCGGTTTAGGTACGTTTAAATTAAAACAAATGTTTATCGAAAAGGGTTGGGGAGATGCTCAACTGCTTAACGATATCGCTATGGTTAATAAAGGATTGGAATACAGTCAGTATGTTTCTAAAGAATCACTTGCTCAACAAGGTGGTTATGCCATGACAAACAAAGGTCCTCAACACGACGAAGCTTGGCTCATTTTTATGGATATGGTAAATAATCACATTCCTACATTTGAAGATAAAGCCGAAGCATTGCATTATTTCCCAATGTTCCGTACATGGTTTGGATTACAAGGGTTATGTAAATTACCTTGGAACGATGTTGAACCCGAAAACAATCATTTAACTGACGAACCTGCAAAAGTACCCGAACATGTTGATAATTATGTTACCATATACAATGCTGTTACCGGTAACAATATTGATAAATTCGAATTAGTTCGTCAATCAGAACGTGTTTATAATTTCCAACGTATTTTTAACATTCGCCGTGGTTATGGTACACGTAAGTATGATGCTCAACCTTATCGTGCTGCCGGTCCTGTTACGAAGGAAGAATACGAATCGCGTGCAGAACGTTACGATAATCAATTACGCACATTGGTTGGAATTAATCCCGAAGGTATGAGTACCGAAGAAAAGATGAAAGCTCTCCGCCAATATCGCGAAAATAGATACGAACAATTACTGGACGCTGTTTACAAACGTCGTGGCTGGAATAAAAATGGTATTCCTACCATTGAACATTTAAAGAATATAAAAATGGATTTACCCGAACTTATTGAAGTGGTAGCTCCTTTGCAATAATAAAAGGAAAATTTTCTAAAAAAAAGCTGTCTTAAAAGGGCAGCTTTTTTTGTTAAATCCAATATTAAGTTAGTCTTAGCAACGTCGAAGAAAGACAACGTTAAATTAATGTATCTTTTTAAATTGAGCGTAGTCGAAGAGTTTATTTAGTAATAGCTATTTTAGCTATATTATGATTTTTAAGCTACCTTTGCTAATAATTTAATTTTATGTGGTTTCAAATTAAAGAAGCTTTTAAATATTATTTGTTTTCTCGACATAAAAAAGGACACGCCATTCATTCACCTTTTGTTTTCGGCTTAATAACTGAAGTTTTTCTTGATAAAACAGATTATCCTGAATATAAAATCATTGAGCAACGAATAAAATTGTTAAAAAAAAGTAAACAATCGGTTCATACGCAGCTTTATGGTGCCAAACCCTCAGCAGTGAAAGTTTTGGTAAAAATAAAATCAATAGCTAAAAAAAGTACGATTTCTCCCCGATACGGAAGATTATTATTCCGTTTGGTGCGTTATTATAAGGCTCAGCAGGTGTTGGAATTGGGAAGTTGCTTGGGAGTAAGTACCTCATATTTAGCACTGGCAAATAAAACAGGGCAAGTTTGGAGTATTGAAGCTTCTGACGAATTTGCTCAAATTGCAAATGAAACAGTAAATCATTGCGAAATCAATAATGTTGAAATAATTAACGGAACGTTTGAAGAAAAATTGTGTTTTGTTTTAGATAAAATATCGTCGTTAGATGTTGTTTTTATTGATGGTAACCACACGTTCAATGCTACCCTTAAATATTTTGATATCTTAGCTAAAAAAGCAAAAAACAATACACTCATCATTTTGGATGACATTTATTGGTCAAAAGATATGTACAGAGCCTGGAAAGAAATTCAGAAAAACGAAAAAGTAACGCTAACCGTTGACATTCATCGCATGGGGTTAGTTTTCTTTAAAAAAGAAATAATGGTAAAACAACATTTCGTTATCCGATTTTAAGTAGTATATTAGCATGATTTTTATGCAAAAAAACGAAGTCATACAATTACAGGGTTTATTTAAATTCTACCAAGTAGGTACTGAAATAGTAAAAGCATTACGAAATATAAACCTAACGATTCAAAAAAATGAATATGTAGCCATAATGGGTCCTTCCGGTTCTGGAAAATCAACTATGATGAACATTTTAGGATGCTTAGATACACCAACTGCAGGAACATATATTTTAAACGGTAAGGATGTTAGTCATCAAACAGAATCGGAATTGGCTGTTGTTAGAAACAAAGAAATCGGTTTTGTTTTTCAAACCTTTAATTTAATGCCTCGCTATACTGCATTGGAAAATGTTGCGTTACCTTTAGTTTATGCCGGAGTAAAAAAACAAGAACGATTAGAAAAAGCAAAAGAAGTTTTAGAAAAAGTTGGATTGGGCGATAGAATGATGCATAAACCAAATGAATTAAGCGGTGGCCAACGTCAGCGAGTAGCTGTTGCTCGTGCCTTGGTTAATAATCCATCTATCATACTTGCCGATGAACCTACCGGAAATCTTGATACGAAAACATCTATTGAAATAATGAAACTGTTTGAGGTGATACATCAAATGGGAAATACCGTTATTATTGTTACTCACGAAGAAGATATTGCAGAGTATGCACATCGTATTGTAAGGCTTAGAGATGGAAAAATAGAAAAGGATTTTATAAATTTGGAGCCAAAGAATGCCGCTTCAGTATCAAAAAATTAGAAAAAGATGAAGATATATACCAAAAAAGGAGATAAGTGCAATACAACACTTGTTGGAGGAGTTGGAGTTTCTAAAATTCATCCGCGTATAGAAGCATATGGAACAGTAGATGAATTAATTGCTCATGTGGGTTTATTACGAGACATGCTTCCAATTTTACCAATAAAAGACGAATTATTGCAGTTGCAAGATAAGTTAATGATTGCTGCAGCTTTGTTGGCATACGATCGTACGGTTGAAGTTGCATTGCCCTCATTGAAAGAAGAAAATGTTGTTTGGTTAGAACATTCTATAGATAAAATGGAGGAGCAGTTAACGCCCTTAAGCAGTTTCCTTTTACCGGGTGGACATATTGCTGTTTCTCAATCGCATGTTTGTCGCACCGTATGCAGAAGAGCTGAACGAAGAATTGTTGAATTGGCTCAAACAGCAGAATTAGATGAAGTAATACTGAAATATTTCAATCGACTTTCGGATTACTTCTTCGTTTTATCTCGCTATATAGCCAAAGAATTGAATATAAAAGAAACAAATTGGAATCCGGTCAAATAATTAAAATTTATATATAAAACCTAATTTCAGGTGCATTCCGCTTAAAGAAATCCATAATTGTTCTTCAAAACCATTATTGATAACGGTTAAGGGATTGTTATCTTTGTTTACTATTTTAGTATATCGTGTATAATAATAGGAGGCATTTAAAAAATATCCGAAATGTTCTCCCCAAAAATGATCATAACCAATACCGGGCTCAATAAATAAACTTGAAGCAGTAACATTTGTATTGGTTTTATTATCCAGATATTTGAATGATGTAGTTCCTATTGCAGCATTAAAATGAATAGAAGACTTTTCTGAATTATGAATATTATATTTAAGCAATAAAGCTAAATTCTTAACATTTGCAGATTGAGCAGAATCTCTGTTTGTGGCAAATCCTAACCTGTCGAAACCTATACCAAAATAAAATTTATTGCTGATTGAATAATAGGCTCCTAAACTATATATTCCTGTTGCTGTCAGAAAATTATTATTGCTTTTATCGTTGTTTTTCATGGAATAAATTCCAAATCCTGCACCACCAAATAGTTGAAAGTCGTTTCTCGTTTCAGGAACAGTGTTTTCATCTTCTGTTTCTTGCGAAAAGATGGGTATAACAATAAAAGTGCTTAAAATTAATAAGCAGAAAACTTTTTTAAACATTTTAACTTAGTTTATTCGCAAACCCACTTTGTTGTATTGTCGCCAACAACAACAGGTTCTTCATTTTCTTTTTTATCTAAATCTTCATCGCAGTAGTTGTTTGAAGTACCTTCACTAACTACATTACCTTGCGAATCGGTTGTAACAGCTTTACAATCTTTACAATCTTTTGTACATGAAATAAAAGCAAATGATGCGAATAAAAGAATAAATAAGTATTTCATAGTTTTTTTTTACAAAGATAAAACTTTTTTAAATATCCAAGTATTTTTCAATGCTTAAATTATTAAACATAAGTTGAGGATTTTCAACCAATTCTTTTATTCGCTTTAAGAACAAAATAGAATCTTTACCATCTAATACTCTATGGTCATATGAAAGTGCTATATACATCATTGGTCGAGCAACAATTTGATTTTCAATTACAACGGGGCGTTGTTGAACGGCATGCATTCCTAATATGGCTGTTTGAGGATAATTTAAGAGGGGTGTAGCCAGTAATGAGCCAAATACGCCACCATTTGTAATGGAAAACGTGCCGCCTTCGAGTTCGGCGATGGATATTTTTTTATTTCGCGCTTTTTCGGCAAGTGTATATATTTCAGTTTCAATTTGTGCAAAGGTCTTGCTTTCTGCATTACGAATAACCGGAACAACCAAGCCTTTTTCAGTCTGAACAGCTATACCTAAATCGATATAATCGGAATAAATAAGTTTATCTTCATCGAGACGGGCATTAACAACAGGGAACTCTTGAAGCGTCTTAATAGCTGCTTTAGCAAAAAATGTCATGAATCCAAGCTTGACTCCATGTTTTTGTGTAAAAATTTCTTTATATCGGTTGCGAATTTCAAAAATGGCAGTCATATCTACTTCGTTAAACGTGGTTAACATAGCCGTAGCATTTTTTGCTTGCATGAGTCGTTCACTGAGCTTCTTTCGTAAGGGTGTTAATTCTATTGTTTGTTGGTTACGCGAATATTGTAGCACTGAATCAGTTTTTGGTGAATCTATTTGTTTTTTTAATACATCAGTTGTAATCCGTTCCAAGTTATTACTCTTCAATTCATTAGGATTCATTCCTAAGTCTTCCATCATTTTTTTTGCTACGGGAGTTATTTTAATAGAGGTCTGGTTTTGTTTGTCAGGTTGGATATTTTTTGTGGTTAAAGTTTTTTCTTTCACTTCGGGAGCTTTTATGTTCTGTTCGGTTGATATAATACATGCTACTGAGCCTACCTCAACCGTTTTACCTTGAGGAATAAGTATGTTGATAATTCCACTTTCTTCAGCAACAAGTGTAAGTGTTGCTTTATCGCTTTCGAGTTCAGCAATTTCGGCATCTTTTTCTACAAAGGCTCCATTTTCAACTAACCACTGAGCTATGGTAACTTCGTGAATGGATTCACCCGGAGAAGGAATTGTAATTTTTATTTCCATATTTCGTTAAATTTTTTCTGAACAAGACATATAACAGTATTCTTCTACATTTTTGCATTTGCACTTTCCAAATGCTTTATCTAAAATTTTTTGTTGCTGAATTTTATGAAGTTCCAATAAACCGGGAGCTGTACTTCCGCTTGCCGGACGACATATGCCCAAGATATTAGGAATATTGGCATTTAGGCGGATGAAATTCCATGCTCCCATGTTGGCCGGTTCTTCTTGTACCCATGCTATGCGTTTTACATTGGGATACATAGCAATCAGATTATTTAATTTTTGAATATTAAGTGGATATAGTTGTTCTATTCGTATGATGGCAGTATCTTCTATATTTTTATTTTTTCGTTCTTCAAATAGCTCATAATATATTTTACCCGAACAAAGAAGAATCTGTTTTGCGTTATCTTTGTTTATTTCTAGGTCATCGATAATATCCTGAAAATTTCCGTTTGACAATTCTTCTATTGAAGATATATTGAGTGGGTGGCGAAGTGCACTCTTAGGTGTAAAAATGATAAGGGGTAATCTATAAGGAGCTTTTACCTGACGTCTAAGGAGATGAAAAAGATTGGCCGGGTTCGTCAAATTTGCTAATATCATATTTTCGTTGGCAGCCAATACTAAAAAACGCTCAATACGTGCACTTGAGTGTTCAGGACCTTGCCCTTCGTATCCATGTGGTAATAGTAAGGTTAACCCGCTCATCAATGACCATTTGTCTTTTGCCGAACTTATAAACTGATCGATGATAACTTGTCCTACATTATGAAAATCGCCAAATTGAGCTTCCCAAATAGTTAAATGCTCTGAATTTGCTAACGAATATCCATATTCAAATCCTAATACCCCATATTCTGATAAAAGCGAATTATATACATAAAAAGGAGCTTGTTTTTCTGATATATTTTTTAACGGGTAGTATTTTTCATCGGTATCTTCAATAACGAATGCACTGTGCCTATGACTAAAAGTGCCTCGTTCGCTATCCTGACCGCTTAACCTAATGCTGTGTCCTTCAACTAATAATGTTGCAAACGCTAATTGCTCGCCCAATGCCCAATCTACTTTGTTGTTGGAAATTAGGTTAAGTCTATCTTCAACTATTTTAATAGCTTTGCTAAAGAATTTTTTATGTTCTGGGAGTGAATTTATTTGTATGGCTAATTTTTTTAACTCTTCAGAAGGGAATGTTGTTTTTACAGGTTGCTCAAAATCTTTGTTGGAAGCATGACGGTAGTTTTTCCATTCATCGTTTAGAAAATGTTTTATGGGCACAATGGGTTTTTGTTGAGCTTTTTCAAATTCTTGTTGAAGTTGCTGGTTGTACTGATTTTCGATTTCTCGTAGTCTTTGTTCTATGCTTGCATTTTCTTGTATAAGTTTTTCAAAATATAATTGTCTGACATTTTTATGATTAGATATTAATTTATACAATGTAGGTTGTGTAAAGCGAGGCTCATCGCCTTCATTGTGTCCGTATTTTCTATAACCCAAAATGTCGATATACACATCTCTATGGAATGTTTGCCTAAATTCTATGGCTAATTGTACAGCAAGTATTAAACTTTCGGGATCGTCTGCATTAACATGAAATACAGGTGATTGTGTAACTTTAGCAATGTCGGTTGAATACGTACTTGAACGACCTTCGGTATAATTTGTTGTAAATCCAACTTGGTTGTTTAATACAAAATGAAGTGTACCTCCTACGCCATAGCCATCCAATTGGGACATTTGAGCTGTTTCGTATGCTATGCCTTGTGCTGAAATAGCTGCATCGCCATGAATAACGATAGGAAGCAGTTTGTCAAAATTTTGTTTATGTACTTTTAAAATTCTGGCTTTTGCAAAGCCTAAAGCAACCGGTGCAACGGTCTCCAAATGCGATGGATTGGGTAACATTGAAATAAATAATTGTTTCCCGCTTGATAACGTTTTTATGTTATTGTAACCCAAATGATATTTAACGTCCCCTAAAATGCTCTCGTCATCGTACGATTTGCCAATATATTCTTCAAAAAGTTCATATAAAGGTTTTTCAAGAAAATTGGCCAACACTGTTAAACGCCCCCTGTGCGACATGCCCAATACAATTTCTTCGACACCTAAGTTTGATGCAGATTCCGATGCGAAATCTAAAGCCGGAATGATAGCATCAACACCCTCTAACGAAAATCGTTTCTGTCCTATAAATTTCTTATGAAGAAACTGTTCAAAAAATGTTGCTTTAACTAAGTCGGAATATATTTCTAATTTTTCTTTTTCGTTAAAAGCCGGCTGATTTTTTCGAGGCTCCATTTTTTGCTTAAACCATTTTATAATCTCCGGAGTTCTTATGTACATATATTCAACTCCAATCGATTTGCAATAGGTTAGTTTTAAATGCTCAATAATTTCTTTCAGACTGGCTTCTTTGAGACCTATTTCAGAAGAGGCTTTAAATTTTTTATTTAGATGTTCGTTCGTTAGTCCATAATTTTCAATATCAAGAGTAGGGGAGTATTTTCGACGTTTTCTTACCGGATTGGTTTCAGTAAATAAATGACCTCTTTTTCGATAATCGTCTATAAGATTAAGAACTTTGAATTCATCGTAAATACTTTCTATATTTATATTCGATTTACTTGTTGAATGTTCGTGGTTTCTCATTGAAAAACCATCGAAAAAGTATCGCCATGAAGAATCTATTGAATATGGATCGATTAAGTATTGTTGATAAATTTCGTTAATGTATTCTATATTAGATAAATAACTTTGGTGGTTCATGATTTTGTATTTGAAGCAAAGATATACATAAATACTTATTTAGACAAAATATAAATTGTGAAAAAATGATAAAAATGTTTTGAATTTTCAGAAAAAATATTCAATTTAGGGCAATCAAATAAAAAAATTAAATTTATGAAAAAAATCTTTATTTTTAGCTTTTTAGTATCATCGATATTAATTGCTCAAGGTCAGCAATTAAAAAAGATTTTAGCCGATGATATATTAATTCGTAAAAAAGTGATGGAAGATCCATCGCTGATTGACCGATATAATGCTTACGAAAAAAACTTTAAAATTTTAGTTGATCAAGCTCAACTTCAAAATTTAATAAGCAAAACAGATACATTAATAAATGGTAAGCGAATTATACCGGTTGTTTTTCACATTATTCATGCATATGGTGCCGAAAATATTTCTGATGCTCAAGTTTTAGATGCAATAGAAAAAATAAATATCGATTTTGCAAAACAAAATGCCGACACAGCTGATACTTATTATTTATTTAAAGCTCGTGCTGCCAATCCTGCTATCGAATTTCGTTTAGCTAAAATTGACCCTAATGGTAATTGTACCAATGGTATTGTTCATGAATACGATTTACAAACCAACTGGGCTTATTTTAGCACCATGAAACAATTTCATTGGCCAACCGATAAATATTTAAATGTATTTGCGGTTAATTTTATCTATCCCTCAGGAATGAGTTTGCCCGATGGTGCATTTATTGGCGGTATGAGTCCGTTTCCTCCCAGCAACAGTTTATCGCAAGCTTTAACAGGTGGAGATGCTGACATTGATGGTGTTTTAATTCGTCAGGATTGTATTGGTACTATTGGTACTGCAACCAGTGTCGGAGGTATGGGAATTAATTTAGTAAATAGAACTTTTACACACGAAACAGGTCATTACTTCAATTTATATCACCCATTTCAAAATTTGATGTTCGGTTTATTGCCTGCATCGAGCGGTTGTCCTTCATTTTTAGCTCCTAATGGTGATGAGGTGGATGACACTCCACCGGTTGCTGCTGCAACTCAAAATACATCCTTATCATGTTTTACTCCGGGAAGTATTAACACATGTAATCAAGATAATCCAGATGAACCGGATATGATTGAAAACTACATGGATTACCAATTTGGATATTGTACAAATATTTTTACAAATGGTCAAAAAGCTCGTATGGATGCAACATTAATGAACGATAGAAGAACCTTATGGAGCAAAGAAAATTTAATTGCTACCGGTGTGCTTGATACGGCATATCATCCAATGTGTGCACCAATTGCCGATTTCCATCCTTCATCTTATTATGTTTGTGTAGGCGATGCAGTAACTTTTTACGATAATTCATATAATGGAGTAGTTGAAAACAGAACTTGGTCATTTCCGGGTGGTACCGCTTCATCTACAACAGACCCTAATCCTTCGGTAACCTATGCAGCTGCCGGTACTTATGATGTAACTCTTACCGTCAACAATGCTACGGGTTCCGATTCAAAAACTAAAACTGCTCTTATCCATGTTATTGATCCCTCAAATAATCCTTATGTTCCTTTAGTTGAGGGGTTTGAAACAGGCTTAAACTCTAATTGGTACACAATAAATGATAATGGTAACGGATGGCAAGTTTCAGATACAGCTTCGGCAACAGGTACCAAATCAATTAGAATTTTAAACTTTTCGGGAAATGCACCCAACAGTATTGATGCTTTTTGTAGCAATGGTTATAATTTAAATTCACTCACTACAGCAGTTCCATTGAAATTGAAATTTAAATATGCCTATGCAGGTAAAGTTATTCCCGGTTCACTTGGTTTAACTGAAAACGATACAGCATATGATAAACTTAAAATCTTGGTTTCAACCAATTGTGGCAGAACTTGGGTTCAGAAATGGTCAAAAATGAATGAAGCACTTCAAACAGCAGCTGCTCCAACTCAGAACAGTTTTAAACCAACAGCTAATGACTGGAGAGCTGATTCAGTAAATATCCATATTTATTTATCTCAACACCAAACAAACTTCCAATTCAAATTTGAATTCCAATCCAATGGCGGTAATAATATCTATATTGATGACATAAATATAGACAATGGTACTTATACAGGTATGAATGAGTTCTCCCGTGATATGATTGATATGAATATTTTCCCAAATCCAATGAATAACTCTTCTACATTATCGTTTAATTTACCGGAAGATAATTTTACCACAATCGACGTTTATGATGTATTGGGAAATAAAGTTTTAACCTTAGATAATAAATTATTAAATGCCGGTATTCATTATTATCAATTATCAAGAAATGATTTTAACGCTTCCGGTTCTTATTTTATTCGAATAACTTCTGGAGAGTTTTCGTTTGTAAAGCAATTTATGGTTGAATAATTTTTTACTAACAGGAAATAAAAAAGAGGCTGTCTTTTTCAGGCAGCCTCTTTTTTTCCATGAGATTTTTCGTTATTCACTTCGTTAAAACGGGATGAATTTCTCTTCTAATTATATAAAACGTAAAAGGCCATCTTTCGATGACCTTTTTATTGTGCCCAGGACAAGATTCGAACTTGCACACCCTTGCAGGCGCCAGCCCCTCAAGCTGGTGTGTCTACCAATTCCACCACCTGGGCAAAAAGCTTGCAAAAATACAAAAAAAATAAATCAAGCAAACTTTTTGAACTAAAAAAACTAATACAAAAGTTGTTTTTTGTCGTTTTTCATCCAACCGGCATCATATTTACTGTCTGTAAAGTAAATAACCAAATCGGCATCGTATTTAGAATCAACAAAGAATATTTTCTTTTTGGCATCGTATTTAGAATCGGTAAAATACCATAATCCTTTGTTGTCTTCTGCATCATATTTTGATGAGCATTTATAAACAACCAAATCTGCATCGTATTTAGAACTTGCAACATAAACCTTAATATCAGCATCGTATTTGGAATCGGTACTGTAAACGGTTTGAGAAAAACCTGCATAAGCAGAAATAATAAATAGGGAAACAATAAATAATTTTTTCATGGTTTTAATTAATTATAGTTAGTACATTAAATGTTGTTTTTCTTTTTTTATCCAACCGGCATCGCTTTTATAATCAGAAAAATAAATGACTAAATCGGCATCGCTTTTATAATCGACAAAAAAGATTTTCTTTTTGGCATCGCTTTTATATTCGGCAAAATACCAAAGACCTTGATTCCCCGATGCATCGCTTTTGT